>NZ_JABAIW010000004.1:0-157351 GCF_014231265.1 Clostridium sp. DJ247
CTTTAGACTAATTAAAAATATTTAACGTGACGAAACATGGTAATATATCCTGGAGTATAAGTTAAATTTCGGGCGTGATTATCTATGCAATAATTATTTTTAGTGTTTAAAGTGTCTTATCCCTGTGAATACCATGGAGATACCATGTTTATTACATCCATCTATGGAATCCTGATCCCTCATGGAACCACCAGGTTGAATTATAGCTTTTATTCCGTATTTAGCAGCCTCTTCAACTATATCTCCAAATGGGAAATAAGCATCTGAAGCAAGAACTACTCCATCTCCTGCTCTCTGCATAGCATCACAAGCTGGCCATATTCTGTTAACCTGTCCTCCGCCTATACCTTTTGCCATTCCGTCTTTAACTACAACTATGGCATTTGATTTAACATACTTACATACTTTCATTCCGAATAATAAATCCTGCATTTCTTTTTCAGTTGGAACTTTTTCTGTTACTACCTTTAATTCATCTACTAATTTGTCGTCTGCAGATTGAACAAGAATTCCTCCATCCACTTTTGCAAGTTCTATGTTGCTTACAGGTTTTACAGCACATTTTATAACTCTCAAATTCTTTTTAGCTTTTAAAACTTCTAAAGCAGCTTCATCAAATTCAGGAGCTATAACTATTTCAAGGAATATTTTAGCAAGCTCTTCTGCAGTTTTCTTATCTACAGTTCTATTAAATGCTACAATTCCTCCAAATATTGAAGTTTTATCACATTCAAAAGTTTTTAAATAAGTATCATATACGTTATCTCCTATAGCTGCGCCACAAGGAGTATTGTGTTTTACTGCACAACAAGCAATTTCTTCAAACTCATTAACAACTTTCCAAGCTATATCCATATCTTTTATATTGTTATAGGATAACTCTTTTCCATTTAGTTGTTCAAAATCCTTCATAGCTCCACTTTCAACTGTTGATGTATAGTAAGCTGAACTTTGATGAGGATTTTCTCCATATCTAAGATCCATAGATTTCTTATAGGAAATAGTTAAATATTCAGGGTATTCCTCTTCTAATAGGAAATTACTGATTGCAGCATCATAAGCGGACATAAGATTAAACACTTTACCCGCAAGCTTTTTCCTTGTATTAAAATCTACATCTCCATTTTCCTTAATTTGATTAATAGTATTTTCATAGTCATTTACATCTGTAAGTACTATTACATCTCTGAAATTTTTAGCAGCAGCCCTGATCATTGTAGGTCCGCCAATATCTATAAACTCAACTTTTTCGTCAAAAGCCAAGTCTTCTTTTACCTTTTCAAAAAAAGGATATAAATTTACTACAACTAAATCTATTGGTTTTATATTCTTTTTTTCAATGGTTTCCATATGTTTTTCGTTATCTCTTATAGCTAAAATTCCACTGTGTATATTAGGATGTAGAGTTTTCACTCTTCCATCAAGTATTTCTTCAAATCCAGTTATATCTGAAACCTCTACTACTTTTAATCCATTTTCAATAAGATATTTGTAAGTTCCTCCAGTAGAAACTATTTCAACTCCCATATTAGATAAAAAACTAGCCAACTCTAGTACTCCAGTTTTATCAAATACGCTAATTAAGGCACGTCTTATCACTCTATATACCTCCACATTTTAATAATCTTTATGATACTTACACTTTGTTAGCTTTCTTTATATTATTGCTCAATTAGTACAGTTCTTCCTAAAACCTTAACTTTACCTTGCATAATAAGCTTAATAGCTTCTGGAAGAGCTATATGTTCTTGCTCCAGAACTCTACTTTGCAATGTTTTAGGAGTGTCCTCTGCATAAACCGGTGCAGTTTTTTGAATCAATATAGGTCCACTATCTGTCCCCGAATCTACAAAATGTACAGTACATCCACTTACTTTTACACCATACTCTAAAGCTTTTTCATGAACCTTCAAACCATACATACCAGCACCACAAAATGCTGGTATTAATGATGGATGAATATTTATAATTCTATTTTCAAATTTATTAATTAATTCACCTTTAAGTATAGAAAGCCATCCTGCACAAACTATTAAATCTACTTTTCCGTAAAGCAGCTTTAAAATTTCATCAGAAATGTTATCTTTATATTCCTTTCTATCAAATACATAAGCAGCTATATTACTTTTTTTAGCTCTTTCCAAAGCATAAACATCATGCCTATCGCTTATGACAGCTTCAATAGAACATCCTGATAAATATCCACTGTTAACTGCATCTATTATGCATTGAAGATTTGTTCCGCCACCCGATACAAGAACAGCTATTTTAAACATACTTCCTTGGCTCCTTTTTTCACATATCCAATTTTATAAGCTTTTTCACCTAAGTTGTTTAATTCTTCAATAACTTTATTTGCATCATCTTCTTTAACGCATAAAACAAATCCAATACCCATATTATAAGTGTTAAACATGTGTGTTTCTTCTACGCCTAAACTCATTATATGCTTAAGTATAGCTGGAATCTCAAAGCTATTCTTATCAATAACTGCAGTAAAATCTTCTTTAAACATTCTTGGTATGTTTTCAAAGAATCCGCCACCTGTGATATGAGCCATTCCTCTTATTTCAAACTTTTCTAGAATATTCAATATAGGTTTAACATATATTTTTGTTGGAGTTAGTAATACATCTGACATTTTTCTTCCATCAAATTCATCTTCTAAATTGGTTACAAGCTTTCTAATTAATGAATATCCATTACTATGAGGACCACTTGAAGCTAAACCTATCAGCGTATCCCCTTCTTGAATCTTGCTTCCATCTATAATCTCATCTTTTTCCGCTACTCCTACTGCAAAACCAGCTATATCATATTCACCTTCTGGATAAAATCCTGGCATTTCAGCAGTTTCTCCTCCAATTAGAGCACAGTTTGCTTGAGTACATCCTTCTGCTACACCTTTAACTAAATCAGCTGCAACCATTGCATCAAGCTTACCACAAGCTATATAGTCAAGAAAAAATATAGGCTTAGCTCCATGACATAGTATGTCGTTAACGCACATAGCAACACAATCAATACCAACAGTATCATATTTTTTTGTTTTAAAAGCAAATTCTAGCTTTGTTCCTACGCCATCAGTACCAGAAACAAGCACAGGATTTTTATAACTACCAAGTTCAAACATCCCTGCAAAACTTCCAAGACCATTTAATACTCCTGGTATAAATGTTTTAGCTGCATGTTGTTTTATAAGATCTACTGATTTATATCCTTCTTCTATATTAACTCCAGAATCTTTATATGTTACCATTCTTTCACCCCTAATTTTTATCAATTGTTATTCTAAACGATTCTTTGATACTTCCATTGGTGCTGATACTGGATATACACCACCGAAGCATCCAACACAAAAACCTTTATCTTTATTTAAAGACTCTAATAATCCGTCGATGCTTATATATCCAAGACTATCTGCGCCTATTTCTTGTCTTATTTCTTCTAATGTTGAATTAGCTCCAATAAGTTCGTTTCTATATCCAGTATCAAGACCAAAGTAACATGGATACTTTACAACTGGTGATGATACTCTAAAGTGGACTTCTTTTGCTCCAGCTTTTCTTAGAGAATCCACCAATCTTCTACTAGTAGTTCCTCTTACTATGGAGTCATCTATAATAACTACTCTTTTACCATCTATATTAACCTTTAGTGGATTAAGCTTTACTGAGACTGCTCTCTCTCTCAATTCTTGAGATGGAGCTATAAAGGTTCTTCCTACATATTTATTTTTTACAAAGCCTACATCATATGGTATTCCAGATGCCTCAGCATATCCAACTGCTGCACTGATTCCTGAATCTGGAACGCCAATAACCACATCAGCTTCTGCTGGGCATTCCTCATACAGTTTTTTACCAGCTCTTACTCTAGAATTATGCACATTTATGCTATCAATAGTACTATCTGGTCTAGCAAAATAAATGTATTCAAAGGCACAAGTCTCACATTTAGTTCTCTCAGCAAAGTTTATAGACCTAATTCCTTCTTTGTCTATAATTACAATTTCTCCTGGATCTACATCACGTACAAATTCTGCACCTACGGAATCTAGAGCACAGCTTTCCGAACATAATATATAACTATTGTTTATCTTTCCTATACATAGGGGTCTTATACCATTAGGATCACGTACACCTATAAGCTTATCTTCAGTCAGGATTACAATTGCATAAGAACCTTTTACAGCTTGTATTGAATCTACTACGGCACTTTCTATTCCTTTTTTTGCCCCTCTAGCTATAAGATTTAAAATTACTTCTGAGTCTATAGAGGTTTGGAATATACATCCACCATCTTCTAAAAGTTCTCTGATTACATCTGCATTTACAAGATTACCATTATGTGCAATAGCAATACTTCCTAGCTTATATTTTACAATTATAGGTTGAGCATTATTTACAGTACTTGAACCTGTAGTTGAATATCTTACATGTCCGATGGCTGCTGTTCCTTTTAGGTCACTTAGAATTTTCTCATCAAAAGCATCTGTTACTAAGCCCATATCTTTATGACATTTTAACTCTTTACCATCTGATACAACTATACCAGCACTCTCTTGACCTCTGTGCTGGAGAGCATATAAACCATAGTATGTTATAGATGATACGTCTAAATTATCTTCTGAAAATATTCCAAAAACTCCACATTCATCTTTAATCTTATCTTCTTCGAAATCTAACGATAGAAGGTCATAGTTTTTATTTTTTAAGCTGCTCATTAACAACCTTTCCTTTCTGAAGAACTATTTTTAATACATAAAATCTCTAAAAATATAATACCATATTCTTAATTTTTAATTCTTAGTTCTTATAGATTATTTGCTTATTCTATTAAGAATTTCTATATAAGCTTCTTTAACATCTCCAAGATCTCTTCTAAATCTATCCTTATCTAGCTTTTCATTAGTTTCTGCATCCCAGAATCTGCAAGTATCTGGTGATATTTCGTCTGCAAGTAGAATTTCTCCATTAAATCTTCCGAATTCTAACTTAAAGTCAATTAGTTTTATACCTTGTTTTAAGAAGAATTCTTTTAAAACGTCGTTAACTTTTGCAGTCATATCGTAAATGACTTTAAGTTCTTCAAAAGTTGTTGCTCCTATACCCACTGCATGATAGTCATTGATTAATGGATCTCCTAAGGAATCATCTTTGTAGCTTAATTCAAAAACTGTTGTCTTAAGTTCAGTTCCTTCAGCAAGCCCTAATCTTTTTGCCATACTTCCTGCAGCTACGTTTCTAACAATAACTTCTAATGGAACTATCTCAACTTTCTTACATAACTGTTCTCTGTCATTTAGTTTCTTCTCAAAATGTGTTTTTACTCCACTTTTCTCTAAAAGTTCAAACAACGCAGATGTTATAGCGTTATTTAATTCTCCTTTATCTTGAATCTGACCTTTTTTTTCTCCATTGAATGCTGTAGCATCGTCTTTATAATAAACTATTACTTTATCTTTATCATCAGTAGCATAAATTTTTTTTGCTTTTCCTTCGTACATCATTTCTCTTTTTTCCATTTTATAATTCCACTCCTTCTTCATTTTCCTTTATGAATTTTTCTTTCATATCAACTCTGAAATTATTTAATTTTTCTTTTAGTTCTGGATATTTTATAGATAATATTTGAACTGCAAGCATACCAGCATTATAACTGTTGTTTATACCAACTGTTGCAACAGGAATTGATTTAGGCATTTGAACTATGGATAACAAAGAGTCTAACCCCTCTACTGCAGCGTTAATTGGAACTCCAATAACAGGAAGAGTTGTGTGAGAAGCAATAACACCTGGAAGATGAGCGGCTAACCCTGCTCCTGCAATTACACATTCATATCCTTCTTCTTCGATATTTCTAATAGTTTCCATAAGCTTTTCTGGAACTCTATGTGCTGATAATACAAATGCTTTATATTCTATAGAGAATTCCTTTAATGCATTGGCAGCACCCTTCATCTTTTCTGTATCTGATTTACTTCCAAAAATAATAGCAACTTTCATATACAATCCTCCTAAACTTTAATCTATCCATTTACTAGCAGCCGTAAGATTACTACTTTTAAATACTGCTGTATGGTAACACCTATTTTATTATAATATAAAAAGTTTCGCTAGATTTCCATGGAGAATCCGATAGCAAAACTCATATAGCATGTTTAATGTAGTCAATTATATAATTGACTACTAACATCTTCAGATTCACCCATAGACAGAAAATTTACGGTTTCCTAGTAGAGACTCCTAAACCTTATTATTAGGATTATATGGATGTAATATTTATTTATCGTGCATTTTTATGTTAACATATCATCTTCAACAAATCAATATATTTTCCTCATTTAATATATTATCATTCGTTTAGATTAAAATAATAACGTGGTATTTTATTATTATTATTCGTGTTTACATAAATCATTTAATATATTTTCTTTGATATAGCTAATGTTTATCTTATTAAATGCTATATAGTTCTAATAAACATATGATATAATTGGAATAAAATTAAATAAAAGAACATAATTATAAATTTTATTATTAGTATTTATTATATTATTTTATCTATTCTACTAATTTGGAGAAATAATTGAACGAAAAGAGAAGGAGTATGGTGATTGTTCATGAAAATAGTTTGTATAGGCGATAGCTTGACATTTGGATATGGTGTACCTAGAAAAAATTGTTGGGTAGAGCTTATTAAAAATAAATTGAATATAGATATATTTAATAAAGGTATAAACGGAGATACTACTACCGGAATGCTTTCAAGATCCTATAAAGATATACTTCAATTAAGTCCGACTCACGTTATAATTCTAGGAGGGGATAACGATTTTCTAGGAGGTCGTTCTTTAGAGCTTGTAGAAAGAAACATTGAAGAATTAGTAAAAGAAGCCATTCAAAGCAATATTGTCCCTATTATTGGTATACAACCACCTATAGATACATATATAGCAGAAAAAAAATGGAGTAATAGTATTAACTACAATATTGTTAACACTAACATCAAAGACTATAGGCAATGGATACTTTCTTTTACCGCTGCTAATAATTTAAATTCTATAGATTTTTATGATTGTTTTATCAAAAGCCTTGAGCTAGTAGACTCAAAAGATATATATATAGATGGTCTTCACCCAACAGTTCTCGGACATAAATTAATGGCTGATTGTGTAATTAATACTTTTAATGAAAAAAGAATACTATAAGAATATAGAATCCTATAGTATTCTTGAGTAAGCTTTTAACATATAATATTTTACAAATGCTGGTACTTCTCGAATGTATCCCTTTATTTCATGAGCTTTATAATCTTTTACAAAAACCCCTGAATAACTAGCATTTATATTTTGTTCCTTCGCCATTAATGATGCCCTTTTTAAGTGAAACTTATTAGATACTATTACAGCAGTATTTAGATTTTTTTCTTTCATTATTATTTTCGAATTTATTAAATTTGCCATAGTGGAGCTTGATTTATCTTCTACTAATATCTTAGACTGATCCATACCTTTAGATATTAAATATCTTCTCATAGCTTCCGCTTCCGAAATATCTTCTCCTGGACCTTTACCCCCAGATACTATTATATATTTACCATAGCCTTTATTATATAACTGCAATGCATGCTCTGTTCTCCAAACTAAAAATGGGCTAGGAACTGTTCCATATACACTACACCCAAGCACAATTATGCAATCGGATTTTTGTGCTTTAGAAGATTCACCAAAATAAATAATATTAAAAAGAATATATGTAGTAATTACTACTAATAGAAAAAAAATAAAATTAAGCATTTTAGAAAGTTTACTCATAACTTAACCATCCTAATTTTTAATAATGGTATAATGTTAAATTATATTGCTATGGTATTCAACCTATTTATTATATTTTTAATTGAATGTTAACATTATAAAAATATAGCTATCCGCCGTTAAGATTTAACTTATACTCCGGAATATGATACCAATTCTTAGTCATGCTAAATACTTTTTAATGAGTCTAAGGTTCTGATTTCAGAAAAACCTTAGATTGTTTGAGAGAAGCGAGTTTATCGAAGGTTCTTAGGTTTTCTAAAACACGAACTTTAGAATGATTAAAAGTTTTTAACGTGCTGAAGTTTGGTAACATATCTCGGAGTATAATTTCAGTTTTGCCAGTGGATCTCTGTACAATGCAAATACAAATGAGCAGTATGAATGAAATTCATACTGCTCATGCAATAAACTATATATTATTCAGGTAATAAAGTAAATCTTAGTATAAACAATAAAGCTAATACATATACAATTGGATGCACTTCCTTTTGTTTTCCAGTAACTACTTTTACTATAGGATAGAAGATTATTCCCGCAGCTATACCGTTCGCTATACTAAAACTGAAAGGCATGATAGCGATAGTAAAGAATGCTGGTAATGCTTCAGTAAAGTCGTCAAAATTTATCTTTGTTACAGCTCCCATCATAAGAACTCCGACTATAACAAGAGCTGGTGCTGTTGCTTCTGGTGGAACTACTCCAACAACCCCTCCAAAGAATAATGCTAGTATAAATAGCACCCCTGTTGTAAAGGAAGTAAGTCCAGTTCTTCCTCCTTGTGATATTCCTGATGTAGATTCTACGTATGTTACTACAGTACTCGTACCAAGGATTGAACCAGCAGTTGTAGCTATCGCATCTGATAATAGAGCCTTATTCATATTTTTAACTCTTCCATTTTTTTCTAACATTTTAGCCTTTTGAGCTGTTCCTACTAATGTTCCTATAGTATCAAATAAATCAACTAAACTAAATGTTATAACAACCATAACCAAACTTGCAAAAGCTCCAACCATACCAGCTTCACCTAATCTTAATAGACCTTTGAAATCAAGAGCAAAGAAAGTTGGTGCTAATGATGGTGGTGCACTAAATACATTTATTCTCTCAAGATGAGTTATTCCAAAAGGAATACCTATAATAGTAGTAATTATAATTCCTAATAATATTGAAGCTCTAGCTCCTCTTGACATTAAAATTCCTGTAACTACTATACCAATAAGAGTTACTAATGCATGTGGATCAGTAAATCTTCCAAAACTAACCAATGTAGCCGGACTACCTACAATTATTCCTCCACTTTTAAGACCTATAAGGGCTATAAATAGACCTATACCGCCTGATATTGCAAGCTTAAGATTATGTGGAAGTGCATCTACTATCTTTTCTCTTATAGCTGTTACTGTAATAATAATAAATATTATTCCTGATACGAAAACTGCTGCTAGTGCTTGTTGCCATGTATAACCTAAAGTTAAACATACACTATAGGTAAAGAATGCATTAAGTCCCATACCAGGTGCTTGTGCAAATGGTAGATTAGCATATAATGCCATTACAAAAGTACCAATCGCTGCTGATATACATGTTGCAGCAAAAACTGATGCTACAACGGGGTCATTTACGGCTGATAGTCCAGCCTTAACTGCTGCATCACCCAATAACCCCTTAGAGTTCATACCAGCTTGCATTAAGATATTAGGATTTACAAAAATTATATATGCCATAGTTATAAATGTAGTAATTCCTGCTAATATCTCTGTTTTTGGTGTTGTGTTATTTTCTGTTAGCTTAAAAAATGAATCTAAGAATGATTTCCTTGTATTTTCTGGCTTTTCCTTCTGTGAATACATTTTAAAATTCCTCCTAATAAATAAAAAAGTCCTAAAATATGTTATCACTATTCTAAAATATAATCAATATATTTTATCTTTATTTAACATTATTGTTCTTATTGATATTTACTATTAACGTTTTTTTTGCAACCATATTCGATTCAGTGCGAACATTACTTTCAAACTATTTTATATATTAAAAATAGTTTACAAAGTACAAATTGTTAAAACTAACAGAATTTTATCAATATAGTAGTTTCAATATCATTATAATATCTTTTTCATTTTCATTAGCTTAAATAAAGCGAAACTTAAATCAGATGGGGTTTTGACCCCACCTGATTCTTAGTTGAACGAATCCTGGGACGTAGCCGCTCTTTACTCTTAGTTAAGCAGAGAACCAAAATCTGTGATTTTGTGCCAATCGGTTAATCAGACATACAAAATCTGCGATTTTGATATGGTCGCTTACTCTGTGAGTACTCCTCCGAAGAGGAGTTTCATATAAAGATAAGAGTATTAGAGCGGGTAGTCGTTGGATAAATTTTAATTCTCTTATTTATTATTCATTATTTATTTATTATTTATACAATATAAAAATATTAAAAGAATTATTAGTACAAGAAACGGAAGTGCAAATATAATTTTAAATATAACACCTATTATAGCAAGCACAACTGCGAAAAATATTACTATACCTACTAGCGGAAGTACTACTATACCAACTATAGAAAGAACTACATATACTATAAATCCTATCATAGCTAAAGTAATTAAGGTAAACATCATAAATCCCCCCTGATTTTATATTGATTTAGTGAGTCCATTATAATTTTCTGTTCTTTCAAACTAATATCGTATACTTTAAAAACCTCTCTGTCTAGTTCAAGTTGTAAATTATTAATTTTTTCATTTGAAAGTTCTTTTTTACTATAACTTATCACTTCTGACATGATTATATCAACTAGTCCTTCTATATTCTTTTGCATTTTAAGACTACAGCATTTAATAGGTATCCTATCTAAACTGTATTTTTTTATTTGAGGAGTAGAATTTAAGTTTGTTATTAGATAATTCAAATAGTACCATTCCATTAACTTTGAATTTATTATACCCAATATATATTTATAAGAGAATTCATTACTCAAGTTTATTACGCCATAAAGAGACTGCTCTATTATATAACCGCTGCTGTCTAGAGTAGCTATTAATCTATTTCCAGTTTTTCTAATTAATATCTTTAGTGGACATGCAAGTTTCGAAATATCTTTTGTGCCCCCTATTATATTTTCAGAAGAAAACTCATAATAATAATTTTCTAAAACCTTAAACCTTTGAATATTTTCTCCCTTTAATATTTTCACTTGGGAATCACTTATTTTTTCTTTTGTTATCTTTTTAGTACTACCTATAAAACCCGTAAAAGTTGTTGTTATATCTCCAAGAAACTTGATTTTATCTTCAATCTTATCCTTAAGTAATTTATAACAATCACTATTACCCTGTGTAAACTCATAATTAGCGTTTAATAAATATTTTTTTTGATGAAGAAAATATATCTCTTTATTATGTATTCCTAACTGCATCTCATTATTCTCTTTATATTCTTTCTTAGCTATGAAAATCATGGTATCAGTATTTATCTTAGGAAACACTACTTGAAAAACTATATTTAATATACTATATTTTTTCAAAATTTCCTCTCTTAGTGATTTATACTGAAGATTTTTAGAAAATCTATCTGGTATTATAAATGCAACTATTCCTCCAGTTCTTAATAGTTGAAAAGCCCTCTTTATAAAGTATTCGTATAAATTAGGTAAGTATAGATTTCCATTATACTTATTAACATAATAACTTACTAACTGACTTTCAATATTTTTACTATGTTTCCTACTTAGTGATACCCAAGGCGGATTTCCTATAACATAGTCATATTTATTTCTCCAAAAATTACATTTTTTTATTAAATTGTTTAGTTCACTTTCATTTAGTTTTATTTCTTTACTTTCACTATTTATATCCCTATATTTACACCTAAACATGCCATCATGGCTTTTTATAACCTCATCCCAATCATAATCTTCTTCCCACTTTATTAGACTATCACAGCAGATTATATTAGTTTTTATACTTAGCTGATTATTTTGTTTAAGTAGTAAGCTCATTACAGTTAAATCAACTGCATTTTTATCAATGTCAGCTCCATATATACAGTTTTTTATTATATGATAATGAATATTTTCTTTTTTCCAGTAATCTTCTCCCTTTAATACTAGTGTTCCTCTATATGTTTCTATAAAATACTCTTCACTGCTGTATATCTGTCTAAGAATCTCAATTTTTTCAGTGAATTTTTCTGTAAGCACATCGTAAACCTTGTTTAAAAAATACCCACAACCACAAGCTGGATCTAATATTTTTATAAAAGGATTTTCAATAATATCTGCACATTTAATAGTACTCTCTACCATGTAATCCACAATATATTCTGGTGTATAGAAACTTCCATAAACTTTACGTTTAACTGGATCCATGTTAACTTCATATTCTTTCGATTCTAACTCTATGTTTCTGTTGTATATAAACATTTTGATACCTTTCCTTGAAGATTAATTATAATGAATTTTCTCAATTATTATATTTTAACATACATTTATTAAAAGTATAAATTTTTTTTACAAGGAAACTATATACAATATGAAAGGAGGTGGAGAACTGATTTCTGTAGTGTTAACCCTAGTAGTTGAATCCTGTAATACTACCGTTCTATTTAGTAAATAGAATGAAAAACTATGCGAAAATCAATTTTTCATGGTATTAGAAATCAGGATATGAGATGCATAGAGAAAGTAAAAAAGCCACAAAACCACAAAATAAAAAACTATCAAAACCAGACATAATTTATGAAGAAGAAATGGAAAAAAAGCCACCTAAAAGTGCTCTAGATATTGATAGAATAAGTAACTCATAAAAATTCCCCTCAGGATACCTGAGGGGAATTTAAGTTTGAGTATAGAATAAGTTTCACTTTAAGCATCTGAAAAATCTTTTAATGGTTTTAACACTTATTCCACAAAAATGTTATACGTAGTTAACATTTTTGTCATTAAAATGACACAATATAAAATTATTATAAGTATATAGAAACTATTTAATGTTAGGAGGAATAATTTATGGATAACTTTAATAATAAAAATAATGAAACATATGAACTTATCACTGGAAGCTCTGATTTCCAGAAAGAAAATGTGGTTAATACTAATTATATAGATGTGAATAAATCCTATGACAAAGAATCAAATAAGAAAAGTAAAGTACTTTCGTATGTAATTATAGGATTAATTTGCAGTATAGTAGGAGGAACTGCTTCCACTGCTGCTTCTTTATATTTATTGCCTAAATCTCAATTGTTTAAAGATACTCCTTTATATCAAAGTATAGCTCAAAACCAATCGGCTTCTTCTTTTAACGCCTCACCTATGGTTTCATCTACTGGTGCGTTAACGGTTTCTGAAATAGCAAAAAAGGTTGGCCCTGCGGTAGTAGGTGTATCCGTTAAAAGTGCTGCTCAATCTGATTCCTTTGGCTTTAGTCAAAGAGCTGAAGAAGGAATTGGATCTGGTATAATAATTAATGAAGATGGATATATTCTAACAAATTATCATGTAATAAATGGAGCTCAACAGGTTAGTGTAATACTTAATAATAAAAAGGAAGTATCTGCTAAAATAATAAACTATGATGCCGAACTTGATTTAGCCATAATAAAGGTAACTGAAAATATAAAAATGCCAGCTGTAGCGGAGCTTGGAAGCTCAAAGGACCTTCAGGTTGGCGATTCAGTAGTAGCAATTGGAAATCCTTTAGGGAAGGAATTATTAGGTTCTGTAACAACAGGAGTTATAAGTGCTACAAATAGAGAAATACAAGTGGGTAATACTAAACAAACCCTTCTTCAAACCGATGCAGCTATTAATCCAGGAAACAGTGGTGGTGCTCTTGTAAATTCTGCTGGTCAAGTAATAGGAATAAATTCTGCTAAAATGGGTGGTAATGGTGTTGAAGGTCTTGGTTTCGCTATACCTATTGATATAGTAAAACCTAAAATCAACGGGTTACTTAAACCTATTTTAAAGATAGGAATTACAGGTAGAGACATAACTTCTGATCTATCAAAACAATACTCTATACCTGAAGGAGTATACGTAGTTCAAGTACAAGAATTCAGTGCTGCTGAAAAAGCAGGACTTCAAACCGGTGATATAATTAAAAAATTTGATGGCAAATCTATTATATCAGTAAATGACATAAATAAAATTAAATCCCAGCATAAGTCTGGTGATGAAATAAATCTAGATATAGTTAGAAATGGTAATCAAAAGACCCTTAAATTAAAACTTTCTGAATAGTATTTTTATATAGATACCCATGCCCCAAATTTAACATCTCTAGACAAAAAACACTGAAGTATAATTCTCTAACACTTCAGTGTTTTTATTTACTGCGCGAAAACCAACACTCATGAATTTTATCTGGCCAGCGAGATAACCCAAAACTGTCTTTGTTATATCTAATTATTTCTTTATAGTTTCTATGTAACGATTTATTTCTCACATATATATTCCAGCTTTCAGAGTAAGCTGTCAGTATATTTTTTAATTTATCCGAATGTTTGCTTTCAAATTCGTAGTTATCAAGTATAGATAAGATATCTTTATAATTTTCAATATCTTTCATAAGCATTGATCTAATTTCTTCTATAAATAGGTAATTCTGGTTAACTTCAAGCAAATTTTCTACCTGTTTTATAACAAGCTCGTATATAGCATTTATTAAATCATTATAAAATTCGTTTTTGCTATTTTTACTTTTCTTAAATCTATTATTCTTAGTGTTTTTATATTTATTTAATCTACCTTCGATTAAATTTATTTCCTCTGATGTAAAACCATATGCTTCATATAGATGATAATTGGCATCTTTAATATATTTATTGAGTAACAAATTTAAGCTTATTTGTTTTTCTTTTGCAGCCTTATAGTTATGAATAATTTTTTCATAATTATTTTTAGATAATCCCTGATTAAATTCAATATTTTTTATTTCATACTTTATACTAATTATTTTCTTTACAATATCTTCAAAGTTTTTGTTACCTATAAGTTTTTCATTTATAGGAAGTTTTTCTACATCATAATGTTGTATATATGGATATGCTTCTGGATTAGTTATCAAAACTTCTTTAAAATAAAAATTACATATATTTGACTGAACCTGCCCAAGAATATTATAAACTTTATTTTTTTCTGAAGGTATTATTAAGTATGCAGATTGTTCTGCTAATATCCCCTTCTCATCTAAACTTGCTACTATACTACTACCTGTTTTTCTTAGTAGAATTTTAGGATATTCCTTATGTTTCTTTAAGTCTTTTGTTCCACCGAAAATTTCCACATTATTTATGTCACAATATCTTCTATCATGCTGTATTATATATTCTCCTAAATCACGTCCTATAACAATTCTATTTTCATTATGCAAAAAATCTTGACTAAAGCATTGATTCTTATTCTTTATCATCATTCCTACATGTATGTTTGATAAATTCCTAAGTGGTTTAGATAGGTTATCTATTTTTTTTACTACTCTTCTATATTCATCCTTTGTAATAATATTTACTACAGACCTTTTATCTTTAATTAAATTACTTTGATTTATTTTAGTGAGACAGTAATTCTTTTCATTAACATAATTTAACTTAATACTTATATCATGAGTATTATCATACGTACACCTTTTTCCTATATATAAAGCAGTTCCCACAATTGCATCCTTGAATACTTTGTTTGAAAACTGTGTTATATTGGTAACTTTTAGGTTACTTATTAGTTTCTTTCTGGATTTAGTATAACTACTAGAAAAGAAATATCTATCTGGAACTATAAAACTATGAGTTCCATTCTCTTTAAGTTTTTTTAGCACTCTTTCTATAAGTAAATAAAATACGTTTTTTTTATATCCTATAGTTCTATAGTTATTAACAATATAGCTCCAATAATTTTTATTTAAATTAGATTGGAGCAGTACTACGTAAGGTGGGTTACCAATTATAAAATCAAAACTGTTATTCCAAAAATCTTTTAATTCAATAATTTTGTTACAAATATCTTTGTAGTCTAATCTCCCTATATTATTATAAACGGAATATCGCTCTATAGCTTTTTCATCAGTAAAATTCGATATTTCCTCCCATTTTATCAAGCTATCACCTTGAACTATATTCATACATATGGGTGCCTTTGACAAATCCTTACGTAGTAGATTCTTCTTGACAATTTCGATAGCTGCAGCATCTATATCTGCACCATATAAGCAGTTCTTTAAAATATGATAGTGAAGGTTATCCTTAATCCAGTAATCATATCCTTTTACCTCTATGGGTGTATAGTTATTTTTTTCTGCTACATCCAGTAAATATATATTGTTAGAATATTTTTCTCTCAAAATTTCTAGGTTATCTAGAAATTTTTCCTTTAAGATGTCATATGCTCTTGTTAAAAAATACCCTGCTCCACAGGATGGATCTAACAATTTTACCCATGGATTTTCTACTATATCAATTTTCATAACAGTATTCATAAGCATATAGTCTACTATAAAATTTGGAGTATAGTACATACCTATTGATTTCCGAACTTTTTTATCAGTTAACTTTTCGTACATTTCACCTAACTGATTTCTATAAAGATTTAAATAGGACTTCTTCATAGATGCTGTTCCTCCAAAAGTTATTACGCAGATTTTTTCTTATTAATAACTAATAAAAATGCTATAGAAACTATAATTCCTAAAACACTTATAAGTTGAGCCACTCTTATGCTTCCAAACATCAAACTGTCTGTTCTTAATCCCTCTATAAAGAATCTTCCAAGAGAGTATAGTCCAATATAAGTAAGAATAACGGAACCTTTTTTTACTCCTTTTCTTAAAATATACACTAATATTATACAAACACATAGATCCCAAATAGACTCATAGAGAAATGTAGGGTGATAATATATACCGCCTATATTCATACCTTCCTGTATAAACTTTGGAAAACGCTGAATAAATTCATATGATACCGGTCCGCCATGTGCTTCTCCATTAAAGAAATTTCCCCAGCGTCCTACAGCCTGCCCTAATATTATTGAAGGCGCCGCTATATCTGCCGCTTCTATAAAATCTATTTTCTTATACTTCGTATATAAATATGCTGCAGCTAATCCAAATAATACACCCCCATGTATGGCAAGTCCTCCTTGCCTTATATTAAATATATCTATTAAGTTATCCTTATAATCATTGAATTGAAAAACTACATAATAAACTCTTGCACCTATTACAGCAGCAGGAAAAGAAACTAAAAATGTATCAATTAGTGTGTCAAAATTATAGTCTTTGGCTTTAGAATTCAAATTTGCTAAAGATAAGGCTAGAATAACTCCAAAAGCTATAATTATACCATACCACCTGACTTCAAATCCATTTATTGAGAAAGCAATTGGATTCACTTTCCTCACACTCCTTTACTTTATGAAATAATAGTATTATATCATTAAATATGTATTAATACAAAGGTTTATAAAAAACAAAAAAACACCAAGGTTAAACCTAGTGTTTAATAGTAACGACTAAACCTATAAGCCGAGTTCTGTATTTGACAATCATCTATCTAGGTCCATTGTTACCAATGAACTCAAGCGATACTACCCGGAAGCGGAGTGGGCCACCCCTTAAATGCTTCCCTATTTGATCTTGCTCCAGATGGGGTTTACATAGCCGCAAAGTCGCCAATGCGCTGGTGAGCTCTTACCTCGCCTTTCCACCCTTACCGAAAATATATTCGGCGGTATATCTCTGTTGCACTTTCCTTCAGGTCACCCTGACTGGGTATTACCCAGCACCCTGCCCTATGGAGCTCGGACTTTCCTCTCCTGTATTTATACAGCAGCGATTGTCTGGTTTACTCGCAAGTATTATAATAACATACTAAAGATGAAATTGCAAATATAATTTTTTATATTTCTATTTAGCATGTTTTAAGTTCTTCATACTATTATAATAAAGAATTCTTCCACAGTTATCACAGAAAACTATCTCCTTGCATTTATTAATGCTATCTATAGTAATAGCTGAAACCTTTATTCTACACTCTGAGCATGCTCCATCTTTAAGTTTTGCTGCCCCAGTTCCTCTAAGCTCTGAAATGCTATTATATTCTTTCATGAGCTTTTCTGGAATAAGCTTTTCTAACTTTTCTATATTACTTTCTGCTTTCCTTATATCTTCTTTTGCCTTATTAATCTTTTTACTACTAGTTTCTTTATAACTATTAAAGTTATCTCTTAACTCTGAAAGCTTTGCTCTTAGATTTTCTCTTTCAAATTGCAGCTCTTCCTCTTTCTCTAGAAGTTCTAAGCTTTTATCCTCTAATTCTTTTATAGAACACTTTTTATTTTTAATTTCTCTTTGTATTTTTTCTATTAACTTGTAGTCTTTTATAACTTCATTATAAAGTCTAAACTCACATCCATCTATATATTTTTTAATGTTGTTTATATCAGTAATTATACTTTCAATGGAGGCTCTTATCTCCTTTAATTTATTTTCTTTTATACTAAATTCTGCTTTTTCTTTTTCAAATTCATGTTTGATTTTTTTTAGTAAATATATATACGAGCCGTTTTTTAATACCTTGTTACATTCCTTTATAACTTTTTGGTTATCCTGGATTTCAATAAGCATATTTAACACGCTCATGTTTTATTCCTCCTCATAATTATTTATTAGATTATTAGACTCTACTAGGTAAAATGCTAAATTTATGTATTAAATAATGCGAGGTAAAATTTATATATATATAAATTTTACATTCTCTACATTAAATTTATATTAAGTTTTGGTTATAAAAAAATAGAAATAAGTTTATAAACCTATTTCTATTTAATCTTATAGGGATTTCTATTACACTCTGATAGAAATACAGAGTTACTAAATCCCATTGATTCTATTTTATTTTTCAACCATTTTG
This sequence comes from Clostridium sp. DJ247, assembly GCF_014231265.1. Taxonomy (NCBI): domain Bacteria; kingdom Bacillati; phylum Bacillota; class Clostridia; order Eubacteriales; family Clostridiaceae; genus Clostridium; species Clostridium sp. DJ247. The sequence continues at coordinate 18,734 of NZ_JABAIW010000004.1, forward strand.
CAACAATTTCCATAGCAGGCCATTCAGTTCCAAAATGTCCAGCGTCAATAACTGCTACACCTTCTTCTTGAAAATCACTAACATAATGATATGTAGTATCTCCTGTAATTATGCAATCAGCTCCTAATCTCTTAGCTGCATTAAAATAATCCTGACCACTACCATTTATTACTGCAACCTTTTTTACATTCATGTCTTCATCACCAGAGTACCTTATATAAGGAATATGTAGACGATTTTTAATTATATCACATAGCTGACTCAAAGTTACAGCTTCATCAAGTACTGCAATTCTACCTATTCCTGTATCTTTGTCTGAGTCATCCCTTTTATCAGCTAACTCAATTGTTTTAAAGTTATTAAACCATAATAGCTCCATAATAATATGGTTTATACCACCAACTACAGAGTCTAAGTTTGTATGACTAGAGTACACGTTTATATTATTTTGTATAATTTTAATTATTTTCTTGCCTAATAAAGTATCAGTAGTTATATTTGATGGCTTTCTAAATAAAATTGGGTGATGTGTAAATATTAAATTGCATCCTTTTTTACTAGCCTCTTCTATAACTTCTAAAGTACAGTCTAATGCAACAAGTATAGAGGTTACTTCACATAAACTATCCCCTACCATAAGCCCTACATTATCGTAACTTTCTTTAAATTTTGAAGGAGCATGCTCTTCCATTATTCTATGAATATCTTTTACTCTTAAATTCATCTAATAAATCCTCCAATCTTAGGATGTTTCGTTTAAGCTCCAGCTTTCTTTTATTTGCTATTTCTGTATCTTCATTTATATTGTTTAATATCTTTCCATATTTATTTAATTTAGACTTAATATATTCTTCTAAAAGAGGGTGTTTTTTTTCTACAAGAATCTTTCCAATCTCATAAAAAACTTCGTTAACATTTTCACTGTTAAGTCCATATGTTATCTTTATTATTTCGTAAAACCGACCTTCATCAATGCATAACTCTTCATCAACTATTTTATACCCTTTTTTATAAACATATTCTCTTAGAACTTCTGGATTTTGAACAGGCTGAAGTATAGCAAATTCAGCTTTTCTAAATACATCTTCACTTTCTTCTAATATATTACTTATTAGATTTCCGCCCATACCAGCTATTACTATTCCCTGTACCTCCCCAGGCATTATAGTAGTAAGCCCTGGTCCTAATCTACACTGAACTTTATCTTGTACATTCTCAAGTTCCACGTTAAACTTCGCCTTTTTTACTGGGCCTTTATTTATATCTGATGCTATAGCTCTGCGGCATATATGATTTTTTACTAAATATATTGGTATATAACCGTGATCTGTTCCAATATCTGCAATACAGTCACAACTATCTACCATTGCTACAATATTTTTAAGTCTTAAGCTAAGCTCCATTAGAATATTCCCCATTCCTTAAAATTATTTTATCAAGTTTTATTACCTAAATGTCACTAATATCCTAATTTGCATTATAAGAAAAACTGTAGATAATATTAAAGGTATATAAATAAACTTGTATGCTGATTTTCTATCATATCTTGCACAAAAATAAGCGGCATAATACATACAAAAAAGTACAGCCATATTTAGTATACCATAAAACATATGTTTAAACGCAAATTGCTTTCCTGTACCAAATTTAATAGCAATAAATTGGGAATTAAAGCTCAAAGGCATCATAGGTGGCAGCTTGTGGTATAGATAAAGTACTATAGGATTTAATGTTACTAACAGCGTTATTATAGTAACAATTATAAGGGGGATGTAAAATCTTTTATCCTTGTAAATGTTTATTCCCTTATTGATTTTGTAATCCCAATTCAAATAACTGATATTATTCTCGTTTAGTTTCTTTTCAAAGTCATCTATATTTTCTGGAGATATTCCATAGCTAGTTTCATCGGTTTTAATATAGATAACATTTTTTGTAGAAGTTACAAACATATAAGTATTTCCTATTTTATCAATTATAGATCTTCCTATAGCAAAATTATTTTTGCCATATCCTGAAAGCCTTACCCCTTTTATATATCCAAAATCTCTTCTATATCCCTGTATGCAATTAAAAGGAATTTTTATTTTCTTTAATCCCAATACACTAGTAATATATAAATTATCCTTGTCCATAAAAAAGCTTAAAGAACTATAAATAAGTATATAGTAAATCTGGTATATATTAAATATAACTATAGCTACCTTAAGGAGTATTGATATCTCATAGGAGTTTATTAGGAAAAATAATGCGATTAACAACGTATTGTATAAAATAGTTATACCCAGTATAGAATATATTCCTAATCCTTTTGTAGATTTATAAGTTTCCACATCATCACCTTCCCATGATAATTATAACATACTTTATATTAGGATATTAGTTTGAAAAGTTATATTTTTTTAACTTTGATCTATCTAATGTGCTATGCTTTTCACCATATGACAAAAGCACCTTGTCTCTGGTGCTTTAATCTAAATAATCCTTTAGCTTTTTACTTCTGCTCGGATGTCTAAGTTTTCTTAGTGCCTTAGCTTCTATTTGTCTTATTCTCTCTCTAGTAACATTAAACTCTTTTCCAACTTCCTCAAGAGTTCTCGCTCTTCCATCATCTAATCCAAATCTCAATCTTAATACTTTTTCTTCTCTTGGTGTCAGAGTATCTAGAACATTTATAAGTTGTTCTTTCAACATAGTAAATGCTGCTGCTTCAGCTGGAGCTGGTGCCTCATCATCCGGTATAAAATCACCAAGATGGCTATCTTCTTCTTCACCAATAGGAGTTTCTAAAGACACTGGCTCTTGTGCTATTTTCATTATTTCTCTTACCTTATCTACCGGCATTTCCATAATTTTAGCTACTTCTTCTGGTTGAGGTTCTCTACCTAATTCTTGTAAGAGCTGTCTTGACACTCTTATTAGCTTATTTATAGTTTCAACCATATGAACAGGTATTCTTATAGTTCTTGCTTGGTCTGCAATAGCTCTTGTAATTGCCTGTCTTATCCACCATGTAGCGTAAGTACTAAACTTGTAACCTTTTCTATAATCAAACTTTTCAACTGCCTTTATAAGTCCAAGGTTTCCTTCTTGAATAAGATCAAGGAAAAGCATTCCTCTACCAACATATCTTTTTGCTATACTTACAACAAGTCTTAAGTTAGCTTCAGCTAGTTTCTTTTTAGCTGCTTGATTTCCATCCTCTATTTTTTGAGCTAATTCAATTTCTTCTTCGGGAGAAAGTAGTGGAACTTTACCTATTTCCTTCAAATACATTCTAACTGGATCATCTATAGCAATACCTTCTGGAACCGATAAATCCAAATCTTTTTCGTCTACTTCTACATCCTGAATATCTCCAATAACTTCAATTCCCATAGATTCTAGTACTTCATATATTTTTTCTATCTGTTCCGGACTTAAATCTATTTCATCTAATTCGTCCATGATTTCTTTATAAGTTAAAGTGCCAGTCTTTTTTCCCTTTTCCAAAAGTTTCTTGACTATTTGCATCTTTGCACTTTTATCTTTCATTATTTTGCCTCCTTCAACCATTACTGCATACCACCTATCCTTTTCTGTATTTCTATAAGTTCCTGTGCTAGTTTCAAGGACTCATCAAGCCTTCCTTCTAATTCGCACTGTTTAATTTTATTCATAATATTTTTTTTAGACTCCTCTAGCTTGTATTTTCGTATCATTTTTATACAATCATCTAATACACTTTTATAGTCATGTTCCCCCTGCACTAAATCTGTTTCCATTATATTTATCCATTCTTTAGACGTATCTATATCATTGCATTTATATTCTATATGCTTTTCTTTCTCAGCTATTTCTTGCTTATTAGCTTCTAAAATGTACTCGTATATCTTCATATGACTTTCTAAAGCCATATGTTCTTTTTTAACTATACCTAATGCATATTCAAAAGCTTTATTATCAATAACCATAAGCTTTAAAAGTGTTCTCTCAGCCTTTAAATATGCAGGGTCTAAATATAATTTTTGTCCAAAAACCTGATCAATATTCATATTTTCATCTTTTTTTGCAATTTTTTGAATTTTATTATTTAACATGTCATATAAGGCCTGATCTCTTATTTTTGTATCCTCTGATAGTCTTTTTAGATAAATTTCTCTCTCTATAGGATCTAGACCTACTACTATTTCTAGAGCTTTTTCTGCAAACTTTGCAAGTTCATTTGCATTTTTTAAATCTATGCCCTCCCTGAGTTTATTTATCTTATAATCTATCAATGGAAGTGCTTCATCAATGAGTTTTAAAAAAGCATCTCTTCCATTATTTCTTATAAATTCATCAGGATCTTTGCCCTGAGGAACCGTAAGAACTCTCACATCCAATTCAACCTTCTTTAATATATCAAGTCCTCTTAAAGTAGCTGCCTGCCCTGCAATATCAGAATCATATGAAATTATAACTTTATCAGCATATCTTTTAATAAGTCTTGCCTGGTTGATTGTAAGCGCTGTTCCTAGCGAAGCTACTACATTAGTTATTCCATATTGATGAAGTGATATACAATCCATATATCCTTCTACTATTATTAATATTCGAGAACCATTACCTTTTATTGCAAAATTTAGACCATAAAGATTTATTCCCTTTTTAAATAAAAGAGTTTCTGGTGAATTTAAATATTTAGGCTTTGAGTCATCTAATACTCTACCTCCAAAACCAATAACTTTACCTTTATAATCAAATACAGGAAACATAACTCTATTTCTAAATCTATCATAATAAGATCCCTTTGGGCTTTTAATTATAAGCCCAACATTAAGCATATCTAACTCTGTAAAACCTTTTTTCTTTAAATAGTTTAATATACTATCCCATCTGTCCACAGAATAACCAAGTCCAAATCTTCTAATTATATTCTCAGTTATACCTCTATTTAGTAGGTATCTCTTTCCACTGCTATTCTCTTTCAAGCAGCTAAAGAAATATCTAGCAGCCTCTATATTTACTTTATATAATCTTTCAACGTTCTCTCTATATGTATTATTCTTATCTCCATCTAATTCTAATTCTATGTTAACTCTATCAGCTAAAAACCTTACTGCTTCTGGAAAGTTAAGATTCCTAGTTTTCATAATAAAAGTTATAACGTTGCCTGCTTCACCACATCCAAAACACTTATATATTTGCTTATCCGCAGAAACACTAAAGGATGGAGTTTTTTCATGGTGAAAAGGACATAATCCTAAGTAGTTTCTTCCGCCTCTTTTTAATTTTACACTTTCAGATATTACATCTATTATATCATTTTCCTCTTTTATTCTTTGGATGACATCTTCCGATATCAATAATTATTCCCACCTATCTTTCTTAGTTATTGTTTCACTAGAAATAAATATATTCGACATAAAATTCTACATTCCTTCTGCAAAATTAAATATTTTTATTTTTAGTTTGCAATATATATTTATATTCTTTATAATTGTTGAATATCCTTCAATAACTAAATTTTTATATAATATTTATTTTATCTTAAAAATGTATGACAATTTTTATAATCTTAGTAAACAGTACACTTGTTATTTTACCCATTTACTTAAAAAAATTATTCCTAATATATAACTATTTTAGGTACATATATATTGTTAAATGTTATTAAACAATAGTCATCACTCATACCAGAAATATAGTCAGCAACCCCTCTATATAGGCCCTCTTTTTCAACAATACTTATATAAAACTCTGGCATTTCTTGAGGATTTTTTAAAAAATAACCAAAAACTTGCTCTAATATAAATTTTGCTTTATCTCTTTCTGCTTTTAGAACTTTTCCTAGATATATATTTTTGAACATAAAACTTCTAAGTTCTGATAAAGCATCCCCAATCTCATCACTTAATGATATTCTAACTATACCTTTATTGATATTGTGTAAGGTTGTATATATGCAGTCTTTTACTAAAGTACCTATTCTTTTTCCTTCCGTATCACCTAATAATTTTATTAGGTGACTTGGTAGTTTTTCTTTTCTTAACAATCCTGCTCTTATTGAATCATCTATATCATGATTGACATAAGCTATTTTATCGCTATACCTTACTACTTGCCCTTCCAAAGTAAATGCTTGTGCTGTAGAATTTGAAAAGCCACTGTGATGTAAAATTCCATCTAAAACTTCTTTAGTCAAATTCAGTCCCAATCCCTGCTCCTCTATTTTAGTTAGGATTCTTATACTATTTTCATTGTGCTTAAAACCAGCTGGAAGTAATTTATCTAGTACTTCCTCACCATTATGAGCAAAAGCAACATGTCCTATATCGTGACCTAATGCAATAGCTTCTATCAAATCCTCATTTAATCCAATTCCCTTACCTATAGTTTTAGCTATTTGGGTTACTTCATCATCCTCCTCAGAGATACTTCTTCCTTTTGTACTCGAAGAGAAGGCTGCTTGTGATATTAACATTATCTTTTCATTATTCTCTATCTTTTCTCTTAAAATCATATAAATCACCTTATAAGATTATTCTATATACCTATACAAAACTCCTTTTTTTAATGTATATTGTAGTAGATTTTATAATATTATATATGGAAATAGGTTTTTGAGGAGTGTTTTCAATGCCTTATGCGGCTAAGGAATATAGTTTAGATTTATTATCTGAAGAAAATATAAAAAAATACGTTTTACCTGAGTATAATCTGGAGAATTCTCAGTTAACTAGAATAAAATTTAAAGATACAGATAAACAAAGAGCTGTGTATAAATTAGATTATCTGAATAATACTTATTGCTTGAAAAAGGTTTACTTCTCAAAAGAAGAATTACTCTTCATTTATTCAGCAATAGAATGGTTACATAGGAATAATATATGTGTTCCTAAAATCCTTCCTACTAAGGACAGGGGAAGATTTGTTGAATATAATAACATGCTATTTATACTAACACCATGGATAAACGGAGTAAAGTGCAGCTATGATAAAAAAGAACATGTATTGGCTTCTATAAATAACTTATCTCATATGCATTATGTATGTAAAAATTTCAATCCCATAAATGAAAGTAAGATAAGAAAAGGTGAAGAAGATATTCGTTATTCGGTAACTAAACACTTTCAACAACTACTTTCCTGCTCAAATTCTGCTTTTAAATATGGCGATAGGTTTTCAAAACTATTTTTACAACACTTTGAAACAAACTTACTACTATCTGAAATTTCTGTACGTGTTTCTTCTAGTATAAATGTTAGAAATTTAAGTCTTTCATTATGCCATTTAGATTATGTTAACAAAAATATACTATTTGATTCTAATAATAAAGTATGGGTTATCGATTTTGATAAATGTTGTATAGATTATTGTACACATGATATATCATACTTCTTAAGAAGACTATTAAAAAGAGAAAAGACTAATTGGGATTTAGATCTTGCATTACAATGTCTTAATGTATATGAGAATACCAACATACTCAATTTAGATGAATATAAATATATTCTTGCTTATTTATCTTTTCCACAAAAGTTTTGGAGGATATCAAGAGATTATTACAATAACATGGTAAAGTGTAATCACAATTCCTTTTTCTATTTGCTTGAAAAAGCTACTCAAGCAGATAAAGAACACTTAGATTTTATCCTGAAGTTAGGAAAATTCATAGAAAATAGATTTCAGATTAGAATAACTTAGCTATAGACAACCACGCCCGAAATTTAATTTATACTCCGAGATATATTACCATGTTTCGTCACGTTAAATATTTTTAATTAGTCTAAAGCTCAAATTTGATAAAAATCTAAGAACTTTGATAAACTCGCTATGCTCAAACATATCTAAAGTTCTAAGATTTTTTATCAAATTTTCGCTAAGAATAATAAAAAATATTTAAATGTGACTTCAACATTGGTAATATATCCCTACGCATAAATTAAATTTAAGTTGAAGTTATCTATATAGACTAAAAAACTCCTATGATTTTACTCATAGGAGCTTTTTAGCCTACTTTCTTGGATTTTTAACTTCTGCCTGTGCTGCTGCAATCCTAATAGACCAACCCACTTTTTTAGTATTATGATACACTTTTTTGTTATACATGAGAACTCTGTTTTTATTGTATCTATATCCGAATAATCAAAATATGTATCTAATAAACTTAATGAAAAATTCCTTCCTTATTATTATACATGTATTTTCTTCACCCCTAATATAATAGCTTATAACATGTCCTATTATTTAAAAATTATCTTAGTGCCTTTAACTTATCTTCTATTCCTTTTAGTTTTGAGGAAAATGTATTGTATTTCATGATTTCTAACTATTACGTAACATAGTATTAATAATTTACCATATAGTAAAACGTGAAAGTACTACAATGGATACCCACGAAATAATATTCTTTCCAATCCAGAACGACTCAGATTTTCCCATATTACCATTCCAACATCTAAAATTTCCTCTCGAGCTTCCTCACAGCTTATATCATTTTTGCCTATCATCCATTTCTCGGGGACCCAATTTAACAGTATGATTTATTAGCCCAGAAGAATGTCTCTCTTCCATTGGCTCTTCAAACCAAGTTCATCAACCCGGGCTAAAAAATCCTCATATCTTAACAATTGATCCAAGTTACCTTGCAGATTTTAATGATGCAGGGATATACACTCAAACAATGTCTTCATATGATGAGGTTAATCAAAGTGCTTCATGGTTGCAATACAAAAATGTAATTTCTATAACCGGATTAATTTTCAAACTGATTTTAGAAAGAACCGATTAAATCTCCTCACCATTAAACTGATTAAAATATAAATTATAGTAAAACCCTTTCTTTTCCAAAAGTTCCTCATGGCTACCGCGTTCCACAATTTCGCCATTGTTAATGACCACTATAAGGTCAGCGCTTTTTATAGTAGAAAGCCTATGGGCAATCACAAAGCATGTTCGATTTTTCATTAAATTTAACATTGCTTCCTGTATCTTACGTTCAGTACGGGTATCAACATTGGACGTAGCTTCGTCCAGTATCAAAATGGAAGGATTTGCGAGTATAGTACGTGCGATGGCTAGCATTTGTTTCTCTCCTTGGCTCAGGTTGTTAGCATTCTCCGATAATTCTGTATCGTAGCCGTGGGGGAGACGCCTGACGAACTCATGGGCGTTTGCTAATTTTACGGCTTCGGTGATTTCATCATCCGTAGCGTTGAGCCTGCCATAACGGATATTTTCTTTTACAGTACCTGCAAAAAAATAGGTGTCCTGAAGCACAATCCCTAAAGCTGAACGCAGAAAACTACGCTTAATCTTCTTTATATCTATGCCGTCGATGGCAATGTTTCCACTGCCGATGTCGTAAAAGCGTGATAGAAGGTTGATAATAGTCGTTTTGCCCGCTCCAGTGGGACCTACTAGTGCAATTGTTTGACTTGGTTTTGCATAAAGGTTCACATTCTTTAAAACATGCCTTTCCACTGCGTATCCAAAACTTACATCCGTAAGCGTTACGCTGCCACGTAAATCGTCTATAATCACTGCGTCGTTGCTGTCCTCCGGCTCCGTTTCTTCATCTAGGACTTCAAATACCCGTTCCGCACCCGCCACTGCAGAGAGGATCATGTTGAATTGCTCTGCAAGCTTCAAAAGAGGCCAGGTAAATTGCCTCGAATATATCGTAAAACTGGCAATTATACCCACTTCAAAATACCCCCTTAAACAGAGTATGCCGCCTATTGCAACTAATAGCACATAACTGATGTTATTCAGCATATTCATTACCGGCCCCATGATCCTCGAATATATTTGCGCCCTTATGCCCACTTTGTTAAACTCGTCATTAATTTTTTCAAAGGCATCGATTTCGATATTCTCATGGGAAAAGACCTTGACAGCATGATGTCCAGAAATATTTTCCTCGATTTTACCATTTAATTCACCTAATGTCTTTTGATTTTTTTCAAAATATTTAAGGGCGGGCTTGGTAATCATTTTTGTTGTTAACATCACCATTGGAATCATAATAAATGAAACCAGCGTTAAAAGAGGATTGATGTACAGCATAAATGCTAATGTGCCAACAACTGTGACAACGCTCGATACAATTTGCGCAATGCTCGTGTTCAGCATATTACTGACATTATCAATATCGTTTGTTACCCGGCTCATAATTTCGCCGTGTGTTTTAGAATCAAAAAAACGCAGGGGCAATTTCTGGAGTTTGGCAAACAAATCTCCACGAATATGCGCCGCGGTGTCTTGAGCGATATAAGCCGAAATATACGTTTGCAAATAAGAAAGCAGACTAGAAATTAAGTATACAACCGTTAGCAGCGTTAGAATTCCGAACAGGCCGGAAAAATCCGATTTCAAGATATAATCATCAATGGCGATACCTATCAAATACGATCCCCACAGACCAAACAGCGTAGAAATCACAATGCACAACACTATAAATATAAGTAAACTCTTTTTCAAATAACCCCATAATCTTTTTACGGTATTGTTCAGATTTTTTAGTTTTTGAGCCGACGTTATCATACCGGGACCTACCATTCTAAGGCCACCCGACCCCGAACCCCTATTTGATTTATCCTGCCTTTTGTCACTCATTTACCAACACCTTCTCTTTCTCTTGGGATGAATAGATGTCTCTGTATACCTCACTGGTATACAAAAGATGCTGGTGACTGCCAATAGCCGTTATCGCTCCGCCTTCCAACACAATTATTTTATCCGCTTTAATAACGGAAGAAATGCGCTGCGCGATGATAAATTTCGTACAATTACCAAATTCATTCCGCATAGCCTTTTGCAGCCGGGCTTCGGTTACTGTATCCACAGCACTGGTAGAATCGTCCAATATCAATATCTCAGGCTTTTTTAATAATGCCCTTGCTATTGCCAAGCGTTGCTTCTGACCGCCTGACAAATTGATGCCTGCCTGCTTTATTTCAGTATTATATCCGTTTTCTTGTTGTAGAATGAACTCATGGGACTGTGCTATTCTTGCCGCTTCTTCCACTTCATTGTCCGTGGCGTCTGGGTTTCCCCATTTTATATTTTCTTTAATGGTACCTTTAAACAATATGGATTGCTGTAATACAAAGCCGATCCGTTTTCTGAGGCTTTCAAGGTCATATTCCCTAACATCCAGGCCGTTTACCAGTACAGCGCCCTCCGACACATCATAAAGCCTGGGTATCAGACTTACTAGCGTAGTTTTTCCCGCACCAGTCTGCCCTAATATCCCTACTGTTTCACCTCTTTTTACAGAAAAGCTGATGTTTGTAAGCACCGGATTCCCTGTTGATTCGGGATAGCGAAACAAAACGCTTTTAAACTCCACTTCGCCGTGTCCCGTGACCCTGGCGGAAGGAGCAGCTGGGCTAATAATATCAACTTTTGTATCTAATACCTCATTAATTCGGTCGGCAGACACCTTGCCCCTTGATATGCTGACGATCATATTACTTAACATTGCCACGGAGGCAAGTATCTGCGTTAAATAATTGATATACGCCATTATAACTCCTACGCTGACCGAGCCGCCACTTACGCGCATACCTCCGAACCATAGTACCGCAACAATGGACAAATTCATAATTGTCATGGAAGCCGGAGACAGAACTATAGCCACCTTGATAGTTTTGAAACTGATTGCTTTTAAATCTTTATTTGCGGCTCCAAACTTCTCTTTCTCCAGAGTCTCTCGCATAAAAGCTTTCACGACACGGACACCCGCCAAATTTTCCCGAACAACGAGGTTCAGCCGGTCAAGTTTTTCCTGGGAGGCCTTAAACAACGGAAGTCCTTTTATAATAGTTACAATCAAAATCAAAATTATAAAAGGTATGATAACCCAAAAGATAGAAGCAAGCTCTTTATTCAAGCTGTATGCCATAACAATACCGCCAATAATTAACAGCGATGCACGTACCATCATACTCAACAGTGTCATAACAATCTGCTGTATCTGCGTGACATCGTTAGTTAGACGAGTTATTATCGAAGCGTTAGAAAGTTTATCCACATTAGTGAAAGACAGACCCTGCACTTTCTTAAACAGTGCGGAACGTACATCCCTGCTAAAATACTGCCCGGCAAGCGTTGAAAAAATAATGCCGCCCATACCGCTTGCAACTCCTATAAGAGATATTATCACCATGTATACACCCATTTTGAGTACATAATCAAAATCCCTGTTTACAATGCCTACATCAACGATGTCGGCCATAAGCCGGGGCAGATATATATCCATTAGCACTTCTAATAACATGAATAAAGGAGCCGCTATTATATATGGCAGATAAGGTTTTAAAAATCTTACTAACTTTAGCAAATTAAATTCTACCCCCTAATCCTGTCTGAGTTTCCACGAAAATGCGAACTCCTTAAAATCAATGGTCTGAGGAAGCTAGAAGAGTGTTCTCCCACTACGCGCAAAATAAATGGAATGTAATTAGCATCTCGCCCTGAACAGTTTACTTTGCTACTTTAATCTTCCATTTTCTGTGTTAAACTGATTTCTTGTTCCGAATTGATATTCGAAGCAACAATATCTATTATTTTTTCATAGATAAATAATGAATCAATCTTTTGTGACATCTATTATGACCTCCCTATTATAATCGTAGATTTTTTTAGCTTAATATTACTTAAAGTTTCGACAAAGTTAAAATAGATGAAAGAACATGCGAAAGCACCATGAGGGAGAATTTGAGAACTGCCATTTTCTGCGCCTGATGATAAAATTTTTAATTTAATTAACTCAAAAATGCTTTTTACAACTAGTCTTATACCTCGGACACTCAGCATACGTGTCATTGAACTTTCCCAATATCAGCTTCCTCTCTGATTACGTCGTTAGCTCCAGCTCCTCTATCTTACTTTCCGCCCTCTCTGTTATCTGCTCTAGGATCTTTATATAATGATCCAGAATCCTTCTGGCGCTTTCTTGCCTATACAGTGCCGTACAATATTCTAACTCCACCGCTAACTCATCATATTCATATATATTAAAAGATAAATCAGATTTCGATATCTTGCTTCCTGTATTTATGTATTCAATTTCAATTCCTTTTAACTCATATCGCACTTCCTCATTGTTCTGCAATACTAGCATTACATCAAAAAGCGGGGTCCTCGCCATATCCCGATTAACGTTTTACTGCCTCGTATATACCCAATTTTTATATAAAATCACCGCCAAAACCAATACAGTATATTTTTAATCATTTTATTACATTTATTCCATTATAACATTAATTTTTAGTTTTATCACCAATTTTCTAGATAATAAGTGTTCCATAATTAGACTATAAAAACTGTTCTAAAATATCCTATTTTTATCTAAAAAAATATTTCAGAACACAAATTTAATATAAAAAAGAGATATTGCACCTAAAATCAGTTTTTTGATTTTAAGCAACAATATCTCTTACTTTTTCCTAGTATTTATAGCTAAAAACACCTAACGTATAAGTTATTTTAATCTATATTTATACTACTTTATGGGTACTAAGCTTTATCTTGGATTCTTAACCTGAGCTTGAGCAGCAGCAAGTCTAGCTACGGGTACCCTGAACGGAGAACAGGACACATAATCTAAACCTATGCTGTGACAGAATTCAACGGATGATGGATCTCCACCATGCTCACCACATATTCCAAGGTGAATATCTAATCTGGTTTTTCTTCCTAGTTCAGCAGCTATTTTAACTAGCTTACCCACTCCATTTTGATCTAATTTTTGAAATGGATCGAATTCATATATTTTCTCATTATAATAATCTTTTAAGAATTTGCCAGCATCATCTCTTGAAAAGCCGAAGGTCATCTGTGTTAAATCATTGGTACCAAATGAGAAAAACTGTGCCTCTTTGGCTATTTCATCCGCTGTAACAGCAGCTCTAGGTACTTCAATCATAGTACCGACTAAATACTCCATATCTATTTCAGCTTTAGTTATTATTTCATTAGCAACTCTTACAACTATATCTTTAACAAATTTTAATTCTTTTACTTCCGCAACAAGGGGTATCATTATTTCGGGAACTATATTATATCCCTTTCTTCTTCTAACATCTATTGCTGCTTCTATTACAGCTCTAGTTTGCATTTCAGCTATTTCTGGATAGGATACAGCTAATCTGCATCCTCTATGACCCATCATTGGATTAAATTCATGTAAAGATTGAACAGTTTCCTTAAGCTCTTCAAAGGATATACCCATTTCTTTAGATAAGTCTCTTATATCTTCATCTTCATGAGGCAAAAATTCGTGCAATGGTGGATCTAGAAATCTAATTGTAACAGGTCTTTCCTCCATAGCTTCATAAATTCCTATGAAGTCTTCTTTTTGCATTGGCAATAATTTTTCCAGTGCCTTTATTCTTTGCTGCTGTGTCTTTGAAAGTATCATTTCTCTAACTGCTGTAATTCTATCCTCATCAAAAAACATATGCTCAGTTCTACATAAGCCTATACCTTCTGCGCCGAATTTTATAGCTTGTTCCGCATCTTTAGGAGTATCTGCATTAGTTCTAACCTTCATTGTTCTTATTTCATCAGCCCAATTCATAAATACTCCAAAATAACCACCGATTTCAGGTGAAACCGTTTTAATTGCTTGGCCATAAACATTGCCTGTACTGCCATCTAAGGATATATAATCTCCCTCTTTATATATCTTTCCCCCAACTTCAAATATTTTCTGATTTTCATTTATTCTTATTTCTCCACAGCCAGCTACGCAGCACGTTCCCATACCTCTAGCTACAACTGCCGCATGTGAGGTCATTCCTCCTCTTACAGTAAGGATACCCTCAGCCGCTACCATACCTTCTATATCTTCTGGTGAAGTTTCAAGTCTTACTAAGATAACCGTTTCACCTTGTTCGTGATGTTCTTTTGCTTCTTCAGCCGTAAAATATATTTTACCACAAGCAGCTCCTGGAGATGCTGGAAGCCCTTTAGCTATTACTTGTGCATTTATTATCTCTTCTTGATCAAAATTTGGGTGCAAAAGGGAATCTAGTTGCTTAGGGTTAACATTAAGCATTGCTTCTTCTTTAGTTATAAGACCTTCTTCAACCATATCTACAGATATCTTTAATGCAGCTTGAGCAGTTCTTTTTCCGTTTCTTGTTTGAAGAAAGTATAGCTTACCCTGCTCAATTGTAAACTCCATATCCTGCATATCCTTATAATGCTTCTCTAATCTATTCGCTATGTCAATAAATTGTTTATAACAGTTCGGTAAATCCTGCTGCATTCTTGTTATTGGTAAGGGAGTTCTTATTCCAGCAACCACATCTTCACCTTGCGCATTTATTAAATATTCCCCAAATATTTCTCGTTCACCTGTAGCTGGATTTCTTGTAAATGCAACTCCTGTTCCTGATGTTTCTCCCATGTTTCCAAATACCATAGACTGTACGTTAACAGCTGTTCCCCAATCGCTAGGTATATCATTTAATCTTCTATAAACTATAGCTCTTGGATTATTCCAAGATCTAAATACTGCTGTAACAGCTTCACGAAGTTGTTCCCTAGGATCTTGTGGAAATTCTTTTGCAAGTTCTTTTTTATATAAATTTTTAAACCTCTTAACTATATCTTTCAAATCTGAAGCATTTAAATCAGTATCAAATTTAACATTTTTGGACTCCTTAACTTCGTCAAGTATATCCTCAAAATTTCTCTTCTCTATCCCCATAACAACATCTGAGAACATTTGAATAAATCTTCTATATGAATCATATGCAAATCTATCATTATTAGTTAACTTTGCTAACCCTTCTACTGTTTCATCGTTCAAGCCTAAATTTAAAATAGTATCCATCATTCCAGGCATTGAAGCTCTAGCTCCTGATCTAACTGAAACCAGTAAAGGATTTTCAACACAACCAAGCTTTTTGCCTGTGATATCTTCAACTTTAGTTAATGTTGAGTATACCTGACCAATAATGTCTTCTGATAAGACTTTTCCATCTTCATAGTATTTTATACATGCCTCTGTGGATATAGTAAATCCTTGTGGCACAGGTATACCTAAATTAGTCATTTCCGCAAGGTTTGCACCCTTGCCTCCAAGTAGATTCTTTAAGCTTGCATTGCCTTCATTAAAGAGGTAAACATATTTTTTACTTTCCATACAAGTAACATCCCCTTTTTATAGTATTTAATATATATGTCAACGGATATTTCTATCCGTTTACTTAACCTGTTCCACCCATCTTTACAAATAGTCTAGTTATATTAGTTTTAGAAACCTTACCAATAATCTTAAGAACTTCTCTATCACCAACAATTGATTTTTCTATAACTGGTAAGCTATCAACTTCATGTTCCATAATTTTTTGCGCCGCGGAATAAGCCGTATCTTCTTTTTCTACAAATATTATATTAGGCATTCTTGTCATTATAATGCCCACTGGTACTTTATGCATATCAGTTCCACCCATAGCTATTTTGAGGAAATCTTTTCTAGAAACAGCCCCAGTTAAAACTCCAGAATTTTCTACAAATAAAGTTCCTACATCATTTAGAAACAAATGCACTATAGCGTCATATACAGTAGTGTTTTCATCAACAACTACTGGGTTTGACATGATATCCTTTACTATAACGTTTCTTACATAATCATAAATTATGCTATAAGAGGGTTTTTGTGAATATATATAACCTACTTTTGGCTTTGCCTCCAATATACCTGTCATGGTAAGTATAGCCAAATCCGGTCTTAATGCAGCTCTTGTAACGCCTAATTTTGATGCTAATTGTTCACTAGTTATCGGTTCATGTTCTTTCACAAACTGTATTATCTGTTCTTGTCTTGGTGTTAACTTAATAACGTTCACCCTCTCTCTTCAGTAAATTTTGTAACATAAAATTTTAGTAACTTTTAGTTTTTATATTTATATATGGTTATTATAACACTATATTCATATTAATAGTATAGCACTTTTACTTATTAATTTTCCACAGTTTTCATTTCATACTTTATATTTATATTATTACAGTAAATAAAATAGAAGAATTTAATTTACTTATAAACACTACAAAAGCCAGCAATTTGTTAAATAAATGCTGGCTTTTGTTATATCAAATATAGATAATGTTATTTATATTCATTATTATTATCTGATTTTTCATTATCAATGTCTTCAAATTTTACAGTATATTGATAGGTATTTTCTCCACTTTTTTCATCTTTATTTGTAAACTTTTCTTTTACAGATGTGGCTACATCTACTACCTTTTCTTTCATGTCTTTTACAGTATCCTTCACACTACTTTTTATAATTTTGTTAACCACTTCTACAGTACCATCATCCTTAGTTATTTCAATTGTAACTTTTGTAAATACAGCTGTTAAAATACCTATAGCTATTAGAGGAGGATATATAAGAGCTGTTAAAGTAGCTGCTATACCTGCGTTAACCGGAATATCAACTATAATTTTTTCATCTTTTTTGATTCTTATTCTATTTACATTTCCCTTTTTAACTAAATCTTTTAGCCAATCTAAGAACTCATCTTTTGTAGTATAAAGGTTATCTTTTGTAGTTTTATTATTTTGTTCTATATATATTAATGCATCAACTACATTCCCATTACACGCTTCTAAAGCCTCTTTGGCTTCAGTATAGCTTACACCTGTTCTTTCTCTTATAATATCAATTTTTTCTAAAGTAATTTCTTCACTCATTTCTTTCACTCCTTTTATTGTTAATTATTATAATAAATTAAAAATCTATTCACATTATCTTTCAGGTACATTAAAATTTGATAGGAAATTAAGTGTATCTAGACTTTTAGGTTTTCTAAAATAATTCTGAGATATAACTAATGATAATACCTTATATAACTCATTTTTTGTTTCTTCTGAAAGAGAAACTCTATAAATATTTTCCAAAGGAATTTTTAATAAATATTTAAGTGCATTATATGCAGTAAAACTAACATTCATACCATTAATTTTCTCACATTCATTGCAAACTCCGCCTGAATATTGGATGCTTATATAGTTGGATGAATTTATTTTCTTCTTACAAATACTACAGTTATCCATATTAAAACCATATCCTGTTAACTGTAAAATTTTCGCTTCAAATGCACGAGCTAAAGTTTCTATATCCACTGCATTATTTTTTATTAGGTAAAAAGCTGTAATTAGGCACTTAAATAATTCTCTATTGCTTTCCTCATCCTGCGTACATATATCTATA
The DNA here is from genome assembly GCF_014231265.1 of Clostridium sp. DJ247. Lineage (NCBI taxonomy): Bacteria > Bacillati > Bacillota > Clostridia > Eubacteriales > Clostridiaceae > Clostridium > Clostridium sp. DJ247. Next base: position 36,937 of record NZ_JABAIW010000004.1, read on the forward strand.
AGCTCACAAAAATAAGAGGCATAGGTTAATGTTTCTAAATCATTTAGTAAGGTCTGAAAGGAATCTATTATTAAACTTTCATTTATTGAGTAAAGACTTTTTCCTTTATAAACTACATAGTCTCCATAACAAAATTGCAACGTGGTAGTAAAAAGATTACTCTTATTTTTTTTTGCTCCTTTTGCAATGGTTGATATTTTTCCCAACTTTTCACTAAAAAGCCATACAAGTTTGTCTGACTCTTTAATATCTTGAGTTTTAATTACTATAGCTCTAGTTTTAAAAATTGACAGAAAATCATCCCCCAATTCTAATAAATATGCCTGTATTTATTATACCCTTATTTAAAAATAAGTTTCTATATTTTTTTATTTATATCCAAGTTCTTTCAAAATACTAGGACTATCTCTCCATTCTTTTTTCACTTTTACCCAAAGTTGAATATAAACTTTTGTTCCTAAAAGTTTTTCTATGTCTTGTCTGGCATATGTAGAAATTTTCTTTAACATAGTTCCATTTTTTCCTATTATTATTCCTTTATGAGAATCTTTTTCGCATAGAATAGTACCTTCTATATGATAAATGTTCTTATCATCTTTTTTCATAGTTATAATCTCTACTGCTATACCATGAGGCACTTCTTCTGATAAAAGTCTTAGGGCTTTTTCTCTTATTGTTTCAGCTACAATAAATCTTTCCTGTTGATCTGTAATCATATCTTCTGGATAATACATCGGTCCAGTTGGAATCTGCTCTACCATAAGCTTCTTCAATTCTTCTACATTTTTACCATTTAATGCAGATATGGGTATAATTTCTTTAAAATCAAAAATCTTTGAATAATTATTTAATGTTTCTGCTACCTTTTCTGGTGTATTTTCATCTATTTTATTAACAATTAAAAAAACTGGTACACCACATTCCTTTAATTGCTCTAATATGTATATATCTCCTCTGCCGATTTCTACTTCAGGTGTAGTTAAAAATAAAATAAGATCCACTTCTTTTATTGAATCTTGAGCAATTTTAACCATATACTCACCAAGCCTATGTTTAGGTTTATGAATACCAGGAGTATCCACGAATACTAGCTGGAAATCTTTTTCTGTTAATATAGTCTGTATATTATTTCTTGTAGTTTGAGGTTTACATGATACTATTGATAGTTTTTCTCCCATTATTGAATTTAACAATGTTGACTTACCAACATTAGGTCTTCCTATAATTGTTACGAACCCTGATTTAAACATATGTTCTCTCCTTACTTTTCTAGGTCTTTTTTAGTAAAAGCTCCTGGTAAAATTTCTTCTAATGATTTAACTATATATTCATTTTCGTTTTTCGCTAATATTATTTTTGTATGCTCTGAAGAAAACTCAGCTATAACCTGCCTACATATACCACATGGATATGTGTAATCATTTTGGATTCCTATTATAGCAATGGCCTCTATTTCCTTATGTCCCTCTGAAACTGCCTTAAATATAGCTGTTCTTTCTGCACAATTTGTTGCACCATAAGATGCATTTTCTATATTACATCCATTATAAATAGTACCATCCTCTACAAGTACAGCTGCTCCAACTCTAAAATTAGAATATGGTACATAAGCATTCTTTCTCCCATCAAGGGCTGCAATAATCAATGATCTATAATCCATTATTATTCCTCCGCAATAAATTTTTATCCATTGGCTCCCAGCCGTAACACTTTCTCTCCTATAACATAAGATGTCCTAAGTAGTGTAAATAAATTATAGCATTATTTTCATTCATTGCAATATTTTAATTTTACCCAAATATTCTGAAAAGTAATACCGTTATTAGTGTACCAAATATTGCTCCGGCAATAACTTCAATGATAGAGTGTACCTCTGAATCTACTCTGCTTTGTGCTACAATAAAAGCCAACAAATAACTTAAAAGTACTATGGTTATTTGTCCCGTTGTAAGAGCTATAGTAGTTGCTATAGAGAAAGCTATAGCACTATGACCACTTGGCATCCCACCCTTTAGAGGTGTTCCTTCTCCAAAAACTGCTTTAATAACTATAGTAGTTATACTTACAATAGCTAAGATTATGAAAATAGTATAGGGACTTGTTGTCTTAACCTTTTTTATTAATATAAAATTTATATATTTGAGCTTATCTGAAAATATTATATATCCTACAAAAAGTGCATTAATAGCGGTTATTAATACACCTCCCGCAGCTACATTTTTTGCTAATTTAGCTAAGGGGTGATAATAATTAGTTGTGGCATCTACTGCAAATTCTATTGCGGTATTTAATAATTCTGACATAATAACCATACTTATCGTTATTGTTATTGCTAATAATTCTATTTTACTTAGATCATAAAAAAAACATGCAGTCAAGACCAGTAAAGCCGCAATCATATGTATTCTCATGTTTCTTTGAGTTCTAACTGCATATATTATACCTTCAATAGCATAATTAAAGCTATCCAACAATTTTTTCATTTTCATAATAACATCACCACTTTAAAAATAATCAATTTTATCTTACCAGTTGAAATTTTTCTAAAATCTCCTCTTCCCTTCTTCTCATAACAGATTTTTCTTCTTCCTCCATATGATCATACCCTAAAAGATGCAAAATAGAATGTACTATAAGATATGAGGCTTCTCTTAAAAAGGAATGTCCAAATTCAATACTTTGTTCTTTTGCTTTCTCTAAAGAAAGTGCTATATCACCTAATACTAGGCTTCCATCATCAAAATCACTTTCAGCAAATTCATGTCCTTCATAAGCCTCTTTAAACACCTTTCCTGTTGGGAATTCTAACATAGGAAATGACAGAACATCAGTAACTTTGTCTATATTCCTGTTTTCTTTATTTATTTCTTTAATCTCTTGGTTATCTACAAATATTATACTTACTTCACAAGGGATATTTACATTCTCTTGTTGAAGTGAGTGTTCAACCACCTTAACTATGGTATTTTCTAATTCATCTGTAACCTGAATTTTATTTTGTCTGTTATCTATAAGAATCATCTGTTATTCCTCCAAATTTTATTGATTTGATTTAAAACAGTAAACTAACATTAATTTTTTCTAATGTTAACTAAAAATATTCAATATTTAGTTAACATTATGCTTATTTAATATTAGGACTGTTTATTTGCCCGTTTATCTTCAGGATACTCTATTCTCTGATGGTAAATCCCTGTTAACACCTTTAAAAATGCTTGTCTAATTTTATTTATATCTTTTAATGTTAAATCACAGTTATTAAGTTGTTCTTCATTTAGTCTATCTTTTATAATACTATTTACCATTTCTTCAATCTTTTCATGGGTTGGCTCACTTATAGACCTTACAGCAGCTTCAACACTATCTGCTAACATTATTATACCTGCCTCTTTGCTCTGAGGAATTGGTCCAGGGTATCTAAAATCTTCTTCATTTATGTCTTCTGGTTTGTCACTTGAATTTTTACATGTTACGTAAAAATATTTAGCTAGTGAAGTACCATGGTGTTGTTCTATAACATCTCTTATAACCTTAGGTAGTTTGTACTCCTTTGCTAATTCCACACCATCTTTAACGTGTGATATTACTATAAGAGCACTTAAGTTAGGTGTTATTTTTTTATGCGGGTTATCAGCTCCTAACTGATTTTCCTTGAAAAAATATGGTCTTTTTATCTTGCCTACATCATGGTAATAGGATGAAACTCTTGCTAATACTGGATTACCTCCTACTGCTTCAGCAGCCACCTCTGATAGGTTCCCAACTAAAATACTGTGATGATAGCTTCCCGGTGCCTCGATAAGTAATCTCTTTAATAATGGATTATTAGGATTAGATAACTCTAGCAATTTAATTGTAGTAACAATATCAAAGATACTTTCAAAGATAGGTAAAAATCCAATAGTCAAAATACCTGATAATATACTTGCTACTAGAGTAAACATAGATTTTTTTGTTACATCTATACCATTGTTGCTGAGTAAAAATCCTAATGAAAATGTAAATATAACATTTATAACAGCAATAAATAGACAGGAATATAAAATATCGTTTCTTTGCTGCATCTTTTTTAATATTATAGCTCCAACAATTACGTTAATAATTGCTAGTACAGTTATTTCTATGTTAAATTCTACTGCACCACTAATAAATATGCAGTTTAACATATTTATAGTTAACGATGCCTTGTAGTTTGTTAACAAAGAGAAAATCATAGGTATGCATGCTAATGGTATTAAAAACGGTGATATTATAGCAAATGTCCTAGCCAATAGCACAAATATACAACTAAATATGTTTATCATTATCAATTTACTGTTGTTATTATATAAATCTTTGTGATATCTGGATAAATAAAACCATTGCAGAAATAATATTAAAAGTATTAGAATTCCTAAGCTAATATATATATACCATTCAAAATGAAAATCATTGTTAAGTAATCCCAAACTTTTCAATATTTCTATTTGATATTTTGTTACAGGTTCCCCTTCTTTTACAATTGTTTGTTCCTTCTTTATCATAACAGGCGGAACCTTTTTTATTGCATCTTTTCTTAACTCTTCAGTCTTAACTTTATCATAAAAAAAGTTAGGAGTAATTTGAGAATAGGCTATAGCAGTAGCTATATCTCTTAATGATTTTGGAATCTGAGAACTATTTACCTTTAAAAGTATATTTTCTTGAGCCCTTTTAATATCTTCAATGTTATCTTTTTGACTGTTATCACTTATATTGCTGTTATCATAAAGGTCAGTCATGGTTTTGCTTAAAAATTCTTGTATTATTTTCAAATCATCTTTGTTTAACTTTACTAAGTTTAAGTAATCATCATTAGATAATCCTATTTCAACTACACTTTTTAACTTTTTCACCTTATCAGTATCTTCAATAGTTAACGCTTTAACCTGAAGTACACTGGTAAAAAATGAGTTGATTTTATTTATGGTTTCCGTTTTAATCTCTGTTTTTTTATTATACTGTATTGGCACAGAATCTATCTCCTGTTGAATCCTAGCCTCAGTAGATAACTCATCCTTTACTTCCCTTGGAGCTTTGATGTCAATCTTAGCAATATCGCCTTCTTTTAAACTATACTTTTTTGTTACTAAGGAAGTTACCAGTACTGAATAAATAAATATAAAAGTCAAAATAAAAATTAATATCTTATTACTTTTTTCTTTCCCATAAAAATTCTTTAGTGATAGTTTTTTCATTATAAACCACCTTTTATCTTTGTGTTTCCTGAACTTGTTCAGGTATAGCTATATTCTCCTCTGCTACTACTAGTACTCTTACAGTATACACATCTCCTGCTTCCGAATTCACTATTTTATCAATAATTTTAACAGATTTATCTAAATTTCCACATATTTTTAAATAAAGCTCGTTAGCAGTATCATCTACAACTTTTTTAGGGTCTTTTTGAGTGTTAGTTTCTTTTACTTCGTAAAAAAAATCTCTTTTTATAAAAAGTTTATTATCTTCTATTTTATCATATTTATTAAATTTGTTTATAGATTTTTTTAGATATATTTTTTTTCCTTTTATGTCTATATATATATTTTCTACTTTATTTCCTGTTCTTTCTCTCTTTATTTCATTAATTTTAACATCCTTGCTTTCCTCGTAAAATGTCCTACATATTACATCGCCTTCAGCATGTACAGCATATACAGATCCTTCCTTCCCTTGTTCACCTTTCACAAGAAGTTGTCCCTTTCTAACCATATCACCTTTTTTAACTACAGCCGTACCTGCCTTTGTATATACTCTTAATACTTCACCATCTTTTTGCGCTATTAAATTACGCTGAGCATCCTCTGTGACAATGGTAGGCGGTGACTGCCTTTCTGCTGCAGAGACTTTCAGTTTGGATCCTTCTACTCTAACTCTAACCCACAGTATATTTTCATTATCCTTTAAGAGCTTTTCTTCAATATTGTAAACATTTATGTTTTTTTTATTTATTCCAGGTATTATTCCAAAGGAGTTTAATTGTTGCCTTATTTCATATGGTGATAAATTATGTTCCACATTAATTTCTATACCCCATATAAAAGTGGACAGATAATATATTACTCCAACAAATAATATTATTCCACCTGCTAAAGCCACTCTTTTTTTCAACCTTATTAAAAAAAATGCTAACCCCCTTCTATCAACTACCTTTATCTTTGTTTTTGTTTTTTTAGCTATGTCTTCAATTTTACTATAATCCTTTAAATTAATTTCCATAGTCATAGTTGTAATATTTTTCTTTTTAATATTTTTTATACGAATATCATTTTTCCACATCAGGTTAACAAATTTCTCAGGTATAAGTGATTGAATCTCTATAGTAATTATTCCACTCTTATATTTTGTAAAATTAATTTTACTCATTTCCCTCATATACTATAGATTTGAACTTTCCACCAATTGTTATGGTACTTCCCCCCATAAACAATATTTCAAATCTATTACCTTGTATAGATATTAGTCCTACACCTGAATTTACTTTTACCTGATCTTCTTCAAAGAGTACTACACCTTTATGATTTTCTATTATGATCTCATTCTCACCAGTAACAGTGATTTTTGGCATATTTAAAATTATATCCCTAGGTAAATCTAATTTATTAGCAATACTTTCTTTTACATCATATAATTTATCCTTCACTTTATCACCTCTAAAAATTCTTTCATACTAATCTATGAAAAATAAATTTAATAAATGACAAAATAAAAAAGGTTGAGATATCTCAACCTTTTATTTATCTAAATGTTGCTTTACAATCTGACTCACAAGCTTACCATCAGCACGCCCTTTGGTTTTAGGGGTAACCAAAGCCATAACTTTCTTCATATCTTTCATGCTACTTGCTCCCACTTCATCGACTGCCTTACGAACAATTTCGGAAATTTCCTCTTCGCTTAACTGCTGAGGAAGGTAACCTAACAAGATTTCTATTTCAGCTTTCGCCTTATCAACTAAATCCTGTCTGTTTCCTTTTTCATATTCCAGCATAGCTTCACGTCTCTGTTTTATTTCCTTTGCCAAAATCTCAATAATTTGGTTATCATCAAGTACTTTATTATCAGTTTTTTCAACTAATAATACAGCAGACTTCGCCATGCTTATTGTATTTGCTCTAAATTTGTCTTTTTGCTTTAAAGCTTGCTTCTAGTCTTCCTGCATTGTTTCTTTAAGAGACATTACTTAGTACCCTCTTTCAAAGATTCTATTTAAACTTTCTCTTTCTTGCAGCTTCAGATTTCTTTTTTCTCTTCACGCTTGGTTTTTCATAGTGTTCTCTTTTTCTAACTTCTGAAAGAACACCAGCTCTAGCACATTTTCTCTTAAATCTTCTTAATGCACTTTCTATAGTTTCGTTTTCTCCAACTCTTATTTCTGACATATTTATCCCTCCCTCCGCTAGCTCAATTTAATTTTAAAAATTAAATACAGCCAATGTAGGTCACATAGCACATTGTTTATTATACAACATACATTTAGACACTGTCAACAATTTCATTATATATACTTAATACATAACGTAAAATATATATGAGTTAACCTGGAGGCCACTTCAATGATCTGCCACCTAACAAATGAAAATGTATATGTCCAACTGTTTGCCCACCATCTTCCCCACAGTTTGTAACAATTCTATAACCATTTTCAGAAAGCCCTAAGTCTTTAGCAATTTTTTTAGCAATTATAAAAATATGTGCTATTATTTTTGAATTTTCTTCACTAATATCATTCAAGCTGCTTATATGTTCTTTAGGTATTATTAAAACATGTATAGGAGCAGCAGGACTTATATCTTTAAAGCTTAATACTATATCATCTTCATATACTTTTTCACATGGTATTTGACCTTTTATTATCTTGCAAAAAATACAATCTTCCACAGTTTCACCTCCTGACTTTATATTATTCAATATTGTACGGAAATATCCTTCTAACCTAGAACATATTCTTTAATATTTTAAAGTGTTACATATACTACGTTTAGATCATAGTTCCTTCTATGAATTCCTCCTTTACTTGTGAAAGACTTGTTTTTACTATTTTTTCTTTAATATTTTCATTACTTTCACATACTACTTTTATGTAGTTAGGAGTATAACCTTCATAAGTTTTTTCTAGTCCATTATGTTTTTGTTCATACAGTACATCCATATTTCTACCTACAAACTTATTCATAAATTCATTTTCCAGCTGTCTGTCTAGCGCAATAAGTATACTACTTCTTTCATCTTTTATCTTACCATTAATTTGATCTTTCATTTCTGCGGCTCTTGTGCCTGTCCTTGGGCTATATTTAAATACATGCATCTTTGATAACTTTATATGCTGTAAAAACTCATAAGTAGTATTAAACTCTTCATCAGTTTCCCCTGGGAAACCAACTATTATATCTGTAGTAATAGAAACATCCTTTATATTTTTTCTTAAATCTTCAACAATCTTCTTATACTCATCTGTAGTATATCTTCTATTCATTCTTTTTAATGTATCATCACATCCACTTTGTAAGGATAAATGAAAATGTGGACATAATTTATTTAAACTGCTAATTTTCTCTATGACGCCTTCTGTGAAAAACTGTGGATCAATTGAACCTATTCTAACTCTCTCTATTCCATGAATCTTGTCTATTTCCTCCAGCATTCGTACTAAATTCCATTCTCCTTCTAAATCTAATCCATAGGATGCTATGTGTATTCCTGATAGAATAATCTCTTTAAAGTTATTATTGGCTAATTCCTTAACTTCCTTTAACACTTTTTCAGGTTCTTTACTACACACTGCCCCTCTAGCAAAGGGAATTAAACAATATGAACAAAATCTGTTACAACCATCTTGAATTTTTATAAAGGCCCTAGTTCTATCCTGATATTCGTTTATATTTAAATCTTCAAATTCACTATTTTTAAGAACATCTTCAACTTTAATAATCTGCTTATTTTCTTCTCTAGCTCTATTTACCCAGTAAACTATATCCCCTTTGTTCCTAGTTCCAAGTATTACATCTACACCTTCTATCTTAGATATCTCATCAGGTGCTATTTGAGAATAACAACCAACTACAGCTATTATGGAGTTTTCATTTTCTCTTCTAGCTCTATTTATCATCTGTCTAGATTTTTTATCCCCCATATTAGTTACTGTACATGTATTTATAACATATACATCTGCAAAATCCTCAAAACTTGATAGCTCATATCCTTCTCTTACGAATTTTTCTATCATAGCCTCAGTTTCATATTGGTTAACTCTACACCCTAAAGTAGTAAAAGCAACTTTCATTAAACTATTCCTCCTAAATCACCTAGTTCATACATAATTAAAGAAACACAAACAAAGCCTGCTGTCTCTGTTCTTAGTATTCTAGGTCCCAATGTTACTATATATGCTCCTATATCTTGCAATTTTTTAATTTCATCTGGCTCAAAGCCACCTTCTGGGCCAATTATTATTCCCACTTTTTTAACGTTATTTTCGCCTATACTACTTACTAAGCTTTTTATTCCGTGACCTTTTTCATTTTCATAAGGAACAATAACTAAATCCATTTCTTTTATAATATCTACTAGCTGCTCAAACTCTAAGGGGGTATTTATTTTAGGTATTAAACTTCTCTTACATTGCTTACAAGCTTCCAATGCAATTCTATTCCATCTATCTAACTTTTTAAACTCTCCTAGTTCATTCTTAACTACTACTCTTTCTGTAACTATTGGTGTTATTTCCTTCACGCCTAGCTCTGTTGCCTTTTGCACAATTAAATCCATCTTACTTGATTTTGGTAACCCTTGAAAAAGATATATTTCTATATTACTTTCATTGTTTATATCTAACTTTTTTAAGCACTTTGCAATAACCTGTTTCTTGTTTATTTCCTCTATTTGTGATAAAAATTCTTCACCCTCACAATTATTTATGCTTATTTCGCTGCCAATTTCAAGTCTTAGAACCTTGTATATATGTTTTACATCATCACCTTCAATATATGCTATATTATCAATTATGTTATTCTTTGGCACAAAAAATTTATGCATGATATACCACCTTTTAAAATTTCCAATTTACTTATTCTTCGCTACAATACATACCCATTCGCCATCAGTATTTACTTCTTCTATTAAAAATCCACTTTTACTAAGTTTATCAACTACATGGTCTTTCCTATCCTTTATAATCCCTGATGATATAAAATACCCTCCTTCTACAATGAAATTTTTAACACTGTCTGTAAGAAATATTATTATATCAGCAATTATATTAGCAACTATAATGTCAGCTTTACCCTCTACTACTTCCATAAGATCTCCATGAAGAATTTTTATATTGTTTAAGTGGTTGTATTTAACATTTTCTTCAGCAGACTTTACTGCTACAGGATCTAAATCTACTCCTATAGCTTCTTTTGCTTTAAGCATAGCTGCTGCTATAGACAAAATTCCTGAACCTGTACCTATATCAAAAACCCTAGATTCAGGCTTAACATACTTTTCTAAAGCCTTAATACACATTCTTGTTGTTTCATGAGTTCCTGTTCCAAAGGCCATACCAGGATCAAGTTCTAACACTAACTCATCATCTTTCTTCTCATAGCTCTCCCATATAGGCTTTACAACTATTTTTTCTCCAATTTTTGTTGGCTTATAATACTTCTTCCAGTTATTTTCCCAATCTTCCTCGCTAACTTTACCGGCAGTTACTAATCCCTGTCCTTTATCTATACCATATTGTTCTAAATTATTTACACTGTCTTTTATGTACTGTAGGTATTCATCAAACTTTTCATCTTGTTTATAATATCCCTTTACAATTGCTCCTTCTTTTACTTCTAAAAGTGTTTCATCAAAATAGTCCCAATCTCCAGGATTTTTTTTCTTAAATTCTATATCTTCTGGGTCTTCTATAGAAACCCCTTTTACACCAGTATTATATAATATTCCTGACACAGCTTCCACAGCTTCGCTACTTGTAACAATTGTCACTTCTATCCATTCTTTATCCATATAATCAACCTCCACGTTGCTTTTATAAACTCAGTTATTATTATAACCTACTTAATCTAATAATCTATTAAATAATATAGTATGCTATAAAAAAACTTTGTTTCCTTGTACAAGGAAACAAAGTTTTAGTTACTTGAAAGTATCTTTTAGCTTATCCATGAAAGATTTTTTACCACTTTCTTCTTCTGGTAGCTCACCGCTAGCTTCCATAAACATTAATAAAGCTTCTTTTTGTTTCTGATTTAGACTTTTAGGAACATCAACTATTATATTTACATATTGATCGCCTCTACCATGTCCATTTATCTTTGGAACACCTTTTCCTTTTAATCTAAATATAGTACCTGGTTGGGTTCCTGATGGTACATCATATTTAACATCCCCATCAACTGTTGGAACCTTTAGTTCTGTACCAATAGTAGCTTTTGAAAAACTGATATGAGTATCTATATATATGTCGAAGCCTTTTCTTTTGAATACATTATGTGGTGCTACTCTAAGGCTTATATATAAATCACCAGCTGGACCACCATTGTTACCATGATCTCCTTGCCCTCTTAAAGGCATTACGTTTCCAGTATCTACTCCCGCTGGAACATTTATCTTTATCTTTCTTTGTTTTCTTATCTTACCTTTACCTTTGCACTCAGTACAAGGATCTGTTATTACATTACCTTTTCCCGCACACTTATCACAGGTACTCATACTTACAAAGTTTCCTAATGGAGTATTCCTTTGAGTTCTTACTTGACCTGTTCCACCACATTTATCACAAGTTTTTGGATGACTGCCATGTTTTGCACCTGTTCCATTACATTTTTCACAGTTTTCATTTCTTGTTACGCTAATTTCTTTTTCAGTTCCAAAAACTGCTTCTTCAAAGGTTAAATTTAATGTATATTCTAAATCTGATCCTTTTTCAGGACCATTTCTTCTTTTTCTTCCTGCCCCAGAGAATCCACCACCAAAGAAAGATTCAAATATATCACCGAAGCCACCAAAGCCTCCCCCCTCAGAGAAATCGAATCCCCCAAAGCCACCTTCATAGCCTGATCCATTAAAATCAGCAGTACCAAATTGGTCATAGCGAGATTTTTTTTCTGGATCTGAAAGCACCTGATAAGCTTCATTTAGCTCTTTAAATTTTTCCTCTGCTTCCTTATCACCTGGGTTTCTATCTGGATGGTACTTAAGGGCTGACTTTCTAAATGCCTTCTTTATATCTTCTTCACTTGCACTTCTATCTACTCCAAGTATTTCATAATAATCTTTTTTTGCCATCCTAATTATTTCACCACCTATATATAAGTATGATAACTAAGAACTAAAAAAGTTTTAATTCCAAAGCTTCAAAACTTATTACTTTATGTTTAGTTTTATACTTAAAATTAAGGAAGGATATATACCCTCCCTTAAGCATTTCAATATATATTATACACACTTTCTTTTAAAGCGTGAAGAAGAAAAAATTACTTATCATCTTCAACTTTAAAATCAGCATCTACTACATTATCATCTTTTTTTGTATCTGTGTTTTCTCCACCCATGTTATTTGGATCAAATCCAGCACCAGGTGCTCCTTGTTCACCAGCAGCTTGATATATCTTTGATGATATTCCATAGAATGTTTGAGTTAAATCTTCAGTAGCTTTCTTTATAGCCTCTAAATCTGTACCATCCTTAACTGCGTTAACTGCTTTAATTTTATCTTCTATAGTAGCTTTATCTTCTGCTGAAACCTTATCTCCTAAATCCTTTAGTGTTTTTTCTGTTTGATAAACAACTTGGTCAGCATTATTTTTAACTTCTATTGAATCTTTTCTCTTTTTGTCTTCTTCAGCAAACTTTTCAGCTTCTTTTACTGCATTATCTATTTCATCACTTGATAAATTTGTTGATGCAGTAATTGTAATGTTAGCTTCTTTTCCTGTTCCCTTATCTTTTGCTGATACATTAACTATACCATTAGCATCTATATCAAAAGCAACTTCTATTTGAGGAATTCCTCTTGGAGCAGGAGCTATTCCTGATAGAGTAAATCTTCCTAAAGTCTTGTTATCTGCAGCCATTTGTCTTTCACCTTGAACAACGTGAATTTCAACAGAAGTCTGACCATCTGCAGCAGTTGAGAATACTTGACTCTTTTTAGTTGGTATAGTTGTGTTTCTTGTGATTAGAGCAGTAGCAACTCCACCTAATGTTTCTATTCCAAGTGTTAATGGTGTAACATCTAGAAGTAATATGTCTTTTACATCTCCAGTTAGAACACCAGCTTGTATAGCTGCACCTACAGCAACACATTCATCTGGATTAACTCCCTTTGATGGTTCTTTTCCTGTAAAATTCTTAACAGCCTCTTGAACTGCTGGAATTCTTGTTGAACCACCAACAAGTACAATCTTATCTATCTGATCAATTGTAAGACCAGCATCATTTAACGCTTTTCTCATTGGTTCAATAGTTCTTTCAACTAAATCATGTGTTAACTCATTAAATTTAGCTCTAGTTAAATTTATATCTATATGCTTTGGACCTGTTGCATCTGCAGTTATAAATGGAAGATTTATGTTGGTTTGAGTTGAAGCTGATAACTCAATCTTAGCTTTTTCTGCTGCTTCTTTTAATCTTTGTAGAGCCATCTTATCATTTCTTAAATCTATTCCATTTTCCGCTTTAAAGGTATCAGCTATATAGTTCATTATTTTTTCATCGAAATCATCTCCACCAAGACGTGTATCACCATTTGTAGATTTAACTTCAAATACACCATCACCTAATTCTAGGATAGATACGTCGAAAGTACCACCACCAAGGTCATATACAAATATTTTTTGGTTAGTATCCATTTTATCTAAACCATAAGCAAGTGATGCTGCAGTTGGTTCGTTTATTATTCTTAATACTTCAAGTCCTGCAATTTTACCAGCATCTTTTGTAGCCTGTCTTTGGCTGTCATTAAAGTAAGCTGGAACTGTTATAACAGCTTGAGTTACTTTTTCTCCAAGATAAGCCTCTGCATCAGCTTTGATTTTTTGAAGTATCATAGCTGATATTTCTTGAGGAGTATATTCTTTTCCATCTATACTTTCTTTATGGTTTGTTCCCATATGTCTTTTTATTGATATTATTGTTTTATCTGGATTTGTTATTGACTGTCTTTTTGCAACTTGACCTACAAGTCTTTCTCCATTTGCTTGGAATGATACTACTGATGGAGTTGTTCTTGCACCTTCTGCATTTGCTATAACTACTGGTTCTCCACCTTCCATAACTGCTACACAAGAGTTAGTTGTTCCTAAGTCAATACCTATTACTTTTGCCATGTTAATATACCTCCTAGTATTTAAAATGTATTCTGATTTAGTAATTAAAGATTGTTTTTATATCATATGAAACTCATTTGCCTTAAAAATTTTTTAACGTTAAGTTACATTTAGTAAACAAAGTTTTTTGTTTAAGTATAATATTCTAAGCTAAAAATTACTATGTTGTATTAGTTAATTTGCAACTTTAACCATACTGTATCTTAAAACTTTATCACCTCTTTTATAACCTTTTTGAAATACTTCAACTATTTGATTCTTTCCATACTGTTCATCATCTATATGCATTACAGCATTATGAAGATGTGGATTGAACTCACCAGAAGATTCTATTTCTTCAACATTTAATTTTTCCAGTGAAGTGTTAAATTGCCTTAAAGTCATTTCTATTCCTTTTTTCAAGTCGTCAATATTTCCATCTACAGATACAGCTCTTTCTAAGTTATCAAGAATAGGAAGTATTTGTGTTAATACATCTTCACAAGCATCCGTATATATGCCTTCTTTTTCTTTTACTGTTCTTTTTCTAAAGTTTTCATACTCGGCTGCTGTTCTAGCTAATCTATCTTTCAAGGCTTCATTTTCATCTTTTACTTTAATATTTTCTTGTCTTAATCCCTCTAATAAGGATTGTAAAACATCTATAGAATTTTCACCTTCTTCTGCATCCATCTTTTCATTTACGGTATCCTCATTTAAAGATTGTTCTTTTTCTTCATTATTGATTTTCTCAGAATTAGATTCTGCAGATTTAGAATTTTGTATATCTTCCTGAGTGCTGCTTTCTATAGGCTCTTCAATCTTTTTATCCTCGTCGTTGAACATTTCAACAAACCCTCCAATCTAGCATTTATAAATTGTTTATTTGTTTTAAAATGAATGTTATCTATCATCATAATATATATGATTTAACATGATGTTAAGTTCTTTAACCACATTAGATAATATAGATATAACTTTTGAGTATTGCATTCTAGTAGGTCCTATTATACCTATTTCACCTATAGGTTTATCCTTCAAATTATAAACTGCCGAAACCACACTACAATCCTCGGCACCTTCAGTATAATTTTCTGTACCTATTTTTACGGAAATACTTGATTCACCATTTAACAAACTATTTATTTTATCTTTGTTATCTAACAATGATAAAAAATCTTTTGCCTTATCTATGTCCTTAAATTCCGGGTAATTAAGCATATTCACTGCACCTTCTGTATAAATTTCATTAGTGTTTCTATTACTTAAGCTCTCATACAATACCGGTATTATAGCACTGAATATATCTTCATGACCTTCCAAGTCCTTTCTAAGGTTATTTATAACCTCAAGGTTTATTTGGTCACAGTTTAG
This sequence comes from Clostridium sp. DJ247, assembly GCF_014231265.1. Classification (NCBI taxonomy): domain Bacteria; kingdom Bacillati; phylum Bacillota; class Clostridia; order Eubacteriales; family Clostridiaceae; genus Clostridium; species Clostridium sp. DJ247. The sequence goes on from NZ_JABAIW010000004.1 coordinate 52,632, forward strand.
ATTTCTTAGCCTAGCATTCAATATATTACTTAGCTTAACCAATAAATCAGGACTTACATTTTTTCCAACTCTTATAATATTGTTTTTTATTATACCACTACCTGTTATTATTACCAATAAAATATTATTAGAGTCTATGTTTATAAGCTGTATATGCTTTATATAGCTTGTGTTTAAAGAAGGTGTTTTTACTATACATGTAAGTTTTGTGAGCTCAGATAACAAAGATGTAGTCTGTCTTATTATCTTATTTATTTCAAATAATGCTGAATCAATAATTAGTTCCTTAATTGCATACTGCTCTTCTACTGTTAAATTTGGTATTTGCATTAGTCTATCTACATACAACCTATAACCTTTATTGGAAGGTCTTCTACCCGCAGAACTATGCGGTTGCTCTAAATATCCCATGTCTTCTAAGTCAGCCATTTCATTTCTTATAGTAGCTGAACTAATACCTAAATCATACTTTTTTGCTATGGTTCTGGATCCCACAGGCTCAGCTGTATTTATATAATCATTTATTATAGCCTGAAGTATTCTTATCTTTCTTTCATCCATTTCCATAATATCACCTCTTTATTAGCACTCAGTGTTATTGAGTGCTAATTGCTATGATTAAAAAATATCACTCATAATTTTATTTGTCAACCTCACTTAAATCAGTTTATTAAGTTATATAAAATAATTTTCTTAATTATATTCAAAAGCTTATCTTTTTCTTCGTTTTTCTCTTAAAATCGCATTATGATTTTATATTAACTTAAAATAAAATCGCACATTATACTGTTAGATACCTCTATTCCTCTGGCACTTAAATATAATCTATTATTTTTTCTAACTATCATGCCATTATCTAAATATGTTTTTATTACACTTTCATAAACTTCAAAAATATCTTTGTTAAATCTATTTTGAAACTCCTCAATAGAAATACCATTTATTTTTCTTAGCCCCATAAACATAAATTCTTCCATATCATCTTTTATTGAATTCTTATGCTTATCTAATTTTATATCTTTATACGAATTAATAACCTTTATATATTCTTCTATATTTTCAGTTTTTCTATACCTATAACCATCTATATACGAATGTGAAGCTGCTCCACACCCTATATAATTGCCTAAATTCCAATATACTAGATTATGTTTGCATTCTTTTTCTGGCATTGCAAAGTTTGATATTTCATACTGATTATATCCATTTAATCTTAAAAAATTTACTGCGTACCTATACATTTCCCTTTCTACTTCTTCACTTGGCAAACTCAGACTTCCGTTGTGATACATCTTTTCAAAAGGTGTACCCTCTTCAATTATTAAACTATAACAAGAGATATGTTCTGGAGACAATGCAGCAACATTTTCTAAAGTTCTTTTCCAGCTATCCAAGCTTTGATTAGGTAACCCAAACATTAAATCTATATTTATATTGTTAAAGCCTAATTCCCTAGCTAGCTTATAACCATGAATAAATTCCTCAACAGTATGTATTCTTCCTATGTCTTTTAAAGTTGAGTTATCCCAAGCTTGAAGTCCTATACTAAGTCTATTTACTCCTAGTTTCTTTAAATACATAAGTTTTTCGGCACTAAAGGTTCCTGGATTTCCTTCTACGGTAAATTCTAACTCATTACTTTTATATAAGTTATCTATAGATTGACCTATATTTTCCCAAGCCTCTAAAGATAAATAGGTGGGAGTACCCCCACCTACAAATATGGTATTAACTTTTCTATGACCAATACTTTCTATATCTTTAGCTAAAGCCTTTGAATAATCTATCATAAGTCTTTCTTTTCCACAGAATGACGGAAAATCACAGTATAAACACTTTTGTTTACAAAAAGGGATATGAATATATAAAGCAGTTTCTTCAGATTTTTTAGTAACACCATATTTTTTATCCATAAAAACACCAACTATTCAAATAATATATTTCAGCATTTTAATCTTCTGTTTTTAACACAGCCATAAATGCCTCTTGTGGAACTTCAACAGAACCTACCTGTCTCATTCTCTTTTTACCTTCCTTCTGCTTTTCTAGAAGCTTTTTCTTTCTACTTATATCTCCTCCGTAGCACTTAGCTAAAACGTCTTTCCTCATAGCTTTTACTGTTTCTCTAGCTATAACTTTTCCTCCTACAGCTGCTTGAATAGGTATTTCAAACATCTGTCTTGGTATTATTTCTTTTAGCTTTTCAGCTATAGACCTTCCTCTATCATATGCTCTCTCCTGAGGAACTATCATAGACAATGCATCTACTACATCTGCATTTAAGAGTATATCTAATTTCACTAATTTAGCCTCTTTGTAGCCTGCTAATTCGTAATCCAAAGAAGCATATCCTCTACTCCTAGACTTTAAAGCATCAAAAAAATCATATATTATTTCATTTAATGGTATTTCATAATTTAGAGTAACTCTAGTAGTATCTATATATTGCATGTCTTTAAAGGTTCCACGTCTATTTTGTGCAAGATCCATAACCGCTCCTACATAATCAGAAGGAGTAATTATTGCTGCTTTCACTATAGGTTCTTCCATATATTTTATTTCCGTTGGGTCTGGAAGATTTGTTGGATTTGTAAGCTCAATAACAGACCCATCATTTTTTCCAATCTTATATATAACAGATGGTGCTGTTGTTATAATTTCTAAATTAAATTCTCTTTCTATTCTTTCCTGTATAACATCCATGTGTAGAAGACCTAAAAATCCGCATCTAAATCCGAATCCCAAGGCTATAGATGTTTCTGGCTCGAAAGCTAAGGCAGCGTCATTTACCTGTAACTTTTCTAAGGCTTCTTTCAATTCTCCATATTTTGCACCATCTACAGGGTAAATACCACTATAAACCATAGGAACTGCTGGTCTATAGCCTTCTAATGCTTCAGATGCAGGTCTTTTTGCTTCTGTTACCGTATCACCCACACGAGCATCTCTTACATTCTTAATAGAGGCTGTAAAATATCCAACATCACCAGCTTTAAGTTCTGGTATAGACATATATCTAGGTACAAATATTCCCGTTTCAGCAACTTCATACACCTTCCCTGTTGCCATAAGCTTTATCTGTGTGCCTGGCTTTATAGTTCCTTCTTTAACCCTTATATGACATACAACACCTCTATAACTATCATAATAAGAGTCGAATATAAGTGCTTTTAGTGGATCATTTTCATCGCCAGTAGGTGCTGGCACTTTTTCAACTACAGCTTCTAATACATCTTCAATATTTAAACCAGTCTTAGCAGAAACCATTGGGGCATCACTAGCTTCTATACCAATAATATCCTCAATTTCCTTTTTTACCTCATCTGGTCTTGCACTAGCTAAATCTATCTTATTTATTACAGGAACTATTTCTAAATCATGATCTAAAGCAAGATAGCAGTTAGCTAAGGTCTGCGCCTGTATTCCTTGAGTAGCATCTACTACAAGTATTGCACCTTCACAAGCCGCTAAGCTTCTTGAAACTTCATAATTAAAATCTACATGTCCCGGAGTATCTATTAGATTTAAAATATACTCTTCACCGTTTGGCCTTTTATAAACAAGCCTTACAGCTTGTGATTTAATAGTTATTCCTCTCTCCTTTTCTAGCTCCATATTATCAAGTACCTGTGAGTCCATCTCTCTTTCCGTAAGGGTACCTGTTTTTTCTATTAATCTATCTGCAAGTGTAGATTTACCATGATCTATATGAGCAACTATTGAAAAATTTCTTATATACTTTTGTCTTTCGCTCTGCATATGATTTTACCCTCCATTATTAATTACAATTTAAAAGATTTGCACAACCTTGCAAATCTTAGTATTATCTCACTATATAAATAGCCATAGTACATTATAACATAAGAGCATTACAGTGAAAAGTACATTGTATGTAAGTTATTTTACTCTATTTTGAAATACCTCCCTAATCTGATCTTCCATACTTTTATATACTTGAGAAGTCCTATTCATAACACTATTTACACTATTATGTATACTACTTTCTATATTATTAAATAATCTCACAGAGCCATTTTTTACATTTATAAAAACTTTTTGGTTTACATATAATGAATAATCATTTATATCTACTGTAAAATCAAAAGGAGACAAATTATAATTTATCTTTAGTGCAGACCTGTCTTTTATAAACTTAGGCAAGCTTCCACTGATAACTATAAACCCATAAAATACTATCATTAAACAGATGAAAGTAATTAATAGAATACCCTTAATTTTGCTTTTTACCATAAAAAAGCACCCCCTAATAGGAATTAAAAACTCTTATTTTACCTATCATTAAGGATGTGCTTTTTTATATTTTTTATTCAATTTCTCGTAATATTTTACAATAAGTTTTATTTATTTAAGACCTCAGCTATGATTCTAGCAAGATATTTTGCAGATGCTTTTGCCTCTTCACTGGTATTAATATCTGCACCTACTTCTATTAAAACAGCATTGTTGCTTCTATCTTGATTAAAATATCTAGTACCATAATTATAATATATAACACCTTTGCAAAAACCAGGAAATAACTTATTAGAGACATCCATTATCTTATTGGCCAGTGCCATATTTTTTTCAAAATGAGGATTTTTTCTAGACATAACTAACGCAAAGGTTGCTACATTTTCCCCATTCATTTTTATTGTAACAGCTTTTTTATTTTCAACTGAATCTCTATGCATATCTATTATCAATCTAAAATCTTTATATTCACTTAAATATTTATCTAAAGTTACCACTGATCTAGCATAACTCTGGTTATAGGCTTCTGCATTATGAACTGTTTTATCATTTATTGATGATATACCATAATTAGACTGAAGTTCATTAATTAATGCATCACCAACAGCCACAACATTCTGAGTATTATCAAAACTATCTGGTTTTCCAGGTTTATAACTTTCTGTAGTATGAGTATGATATATCAATACTTCAGGTTTATTAGCATTAATAGTCTTCTTCAGCTTAGGGTCATATACATTTACAACTTTGTTTTCTAAGCTTAAATCCTGAGTATTATTTGAATTTATATTTCCATCAATCTTTGATATTTGCTTATCATCTAACTTAAAATGATTAAAACTCACATTCACCGAACTACCGTTATCTCCATTATTAGGTCCAATAAAAGCTATTTCTCTGTTAAGCACGGACAAAGGATTATTTAAATCTAAACCAACCATACTTAACATAAAGCGAGTTATAGTAAAATTACTCTCTGCCATATCATCTTCGTTGAAAGCAGTAGCCTTAATCACAGGCATAGCATAATTTAACAGCTGAACATATAACATATTTCCCTTTGTATTACTGTTATAAGAGTTTGCCCTAACCATACAAGGTAAAATAATCACTAAAATTAAGCTTATCATTAAAGTACAAGCCTTTACTTTAAAATCATTATTTACATTTACCTTATTTATCTTTCTGTAGTTCAATAATTGCACCGCTATGAACTAATTCAAAGCAGTTTCCCCCCTCTCATGTAAATCTACTTATGGTAGTGTTAATCCACATTAGATTTATATGAGAGGTCTCTTAAATTTATTACTTAATATAAACTAAATTTCCGATTTTAAGCCCTACTTATAGTTCGAAAGTGGAAGTTTAACTTATACGTAGGGATATGTTGACAAAACTGAAAGCACATTTAAAAACTTTTTTATCAGTCTTAGCGAAGTGTTTTAGAAAATCTTAGAACCTTATATATGTTTGAGTGCAGCGAGTTTATATAAGGTTCTTAGATTTTCTTAAACACGAACTTTAGACTGATTAAAAGTTTTTAACGTGCTGAAGTTTGTCAACATATCCGGTCGTATAAGTTAAATTTTAACCGTGCACCACACTAACTAAGAAATCTATTTATGTCTTCCAACTCTAAGGCTGGTTGAAGAGCTATATTTATGCCATTAGCAATAACCTTAGAGACGGAGTCTATAACCAAGTCTACCTCTTTAGGTGTTACCATGAGATTTCCCACGTACGGATCTAATATTTCCTGAATCATTCTCTGTTTTTCGTCTTTATTTATAGATTTTAGCATATTATAAAATTGTCCCCCCTGCTTTGACTGAGTTATCATTTGATCTAAAACCATATCTATAGTGTCATTTGCCATAGTTGCCGCATCTACAACCGTTGGCACCCCAATAGCAATAACAGGTATACCTAACCTTTCTTCACTTATCTCCATTCTCTTATTTCCTACTCCTGACCCTGGTGAAATCCCAGTATTTCCTATTTGTATAGTAGAATTTACTCTCTCCATTTTTCTTGAAGCCAATGCATCTATACATATTATTAAATTGGGTTTGATTTTATCTACAACACCTTTTATAATTTCTCCGGTCTCTATTCCAGTTAACCCTAAAACTCCTGGAGCTATAGCACATACTGGTCTTATTCTTTCATCAATTTGATCTGGTACAAGTTGTTTTAAATGCCTGGTTACCATAAGCTTAGATACAACTTTAGGACCTAATGCGTCTGGAGTTATGTTCCAATTTCCTAATCCAACTACTAATGCAGTCATACTATCATCAATTTTAACCATATCAGACAGAGTTTTTCCTAAAGCTCTACTAACCTCATCCATAGTTTCCCCATCATAATGAGTAAAGCGAGGCATATCAATAGTTATATATGTACCTTTTGGCTTTCTCATCATTTTCTCCCCAATGTCATTTGTTATTTTAACACTGGTTATCTTTATATCTCCTTCCTGACTTTCTTCTACTTCCACTCCAGATATATCCCCATTGTTTTCTTTTTGATAAATCTCTTTAGCTTCTACTGCCAGATCTGTTCTTATACTAATCATAACTTCACTCTCCTAATAACAAATTAATTTGTTATTAGGTTTTCCTTAATTTATATTCATATTCCCCTTTAAATAACAGGAAATATAATGTTTACATCAAAGTTCAAAACATAATTTAATTTCATTTCTATTAATTATAATGTTTAATTAAAATTATGCTTGAAGTACACAAAGTTTAATGCTATAATATCATTTGTTGAATAAATGAGACTCACTAGCGAATTTCCCCAAAGCTGTTGAGACCCTATAAAAATATAAGGGGGTGAAACTATGGCAAATATAAAATCAGCTAAGAAAAGAATAAAAGTTACTGAAACTAAAACTCTTCAAAACAAAATGATCAAATCAGCATTAAAAACTGTTATAAAGAAATTTTTAGTTGCTGTTGAAGGTGGCAATGTTGAAACAGCTAAAACTGCTTTCGTATCTGCTGTTAAAGCGTTAGATATGGCTGCTTCAAAGGGCGTATTACATAAAAATAAAGCAGCAAGAAGCAAATCAAGATTAGCAGCAAAATTAAATAACCTAAGCGCTTAATAAATGAACCGGTTATATGTTAACCGGTTATTTATTTTATCTGATAACTACCCGCTCTAATACTCCCATCTTTATATGAAACCCCATCTGATTCAAGTTTCACTTTATTCTTCTTACCCTGCTATTGCATTTATAATTAACAGTTCCAGTTCTGTTTTTTCATTTAAAGATGAGCTCTTCATTTTTTGTTCTGTATTGATACAAAGCTCTAGTGCATGTTGTATTTGCCTTAATGTAAATTTCTTACTTTGTTTTATAAGCATATCTACTGCATATTCAGACCTTACATTAAATCTACCTAATTCTTTTATAATTTCTTGTTTATTCTTACCACACTGTATTCCAAGTTTTACTCTAAACAATAAGTTAAACTGTCTTTCAACCATATTCAAAATATAAGGAATCTTTTCACCTCTATATATAAGTTCATTCATAACTTCTAAAGCTTCTTTAACTTTCTTATGCGATATAGGATTAACTAAATCAAAAATATCGTCATCACTACTTTTTAAGAATAAACTTTTGATATCTTCCTTTGTTATATCTCTATCATCTACATAACAGCAAAGCTTTTCTACCTCATTTTCAATACTGCTCAAGTTATTTTCTTCCATTAAATCACAGAAAATTTTTAATTCTATTTTCCCTATATCTTTATTTCTAATTTCGAAAAAATTCTTTACTTTGTTTTCTAATTGTAGGCCTTTTATTTTATCAGCCTTAACTACAGAAACTTTCTTATCCAGTTTATTTATTCTTTTCCCTGGTTTATCACGCTTACTTTTAAATACATCATATATTATAAGCACACAATGTTCAGGAATCTTATCTACATAGTTAAGTATTTCATTGAATGCTTTATCGCTTGAAAGTTTACTGTTTCCACTCTTTTCATCCTGAATAAAAGCAGCTCTATATATAAGCACTACCTTTTTTTCACTCATGAAGGGTAAGGTTTGACAAGCATTAACTATTGTATCAAAGCTTTCTACGGAATTACCATCAAATTTTACATAATTTAATTCCATAAAATTTTTATCTATAACTTTGTTGACAATAGAACTTACCCCTTCTTTTATTAACTGTTCATCACTACCGCATAATACATAACAGTTCTCTATTTTGTTCTGCTTTATATTTTGTTGAAGAGCAAATATATCTATCATTTTTAACACCTCTCACTATAAGCAAGCTACTATATATGGAATTTTCCAGTGAAAACTTAAATTATACTCCGGAATATGATACCAATCGTTAGTCAGGATTGGTATCATATCCCTACGTATAATTTAAGTTTTCAACTCATTCAATTTCACTTTATCTTTAACATTCTATTGAACATTATAACATATAAAGAGCCACTGTTATTATTTATATATCCTACTTTATTTAAAGAATTATTTGGAATATTATTTTTAAAAGCTTCACTGGTATAATCAGATTTAATTACACTTATCTCCTTATAATTTTTATAATTCTTTAAGAATATATTACTTTCGCCAAGGACTTTTTGTTTAACATTTTTATCTTTATAATTCTGTTCTAAAACCTTTATGTAAAAATTTCTATCTATTTTTACTAAAGTATCTGCATCAGGATTAGTAACAATTCTTTTTATATCCATTTCATCTTTAAGACTAATAACCTCCTTGGCTGAACTTATGTCATAATTACATATCATGGTACTTTGATTTTTATATTTTACAGTAACACCCTCTCCTCCATGAAACCTTGTATAATATATAAATGGAACAAAACTATAACTGTTCAGTACAAATGAAAAAAGAATAAATACAGGAAGATACTTATATTTTTCATATCCATATTTATACATAATAAAACTAAAATAAACTAATACAAAAGCTATACCTTCAAAGTAACCTAGATAGCTGGTACTAGGTGATAAATCTAATAGTAGATAGTTAGCACCTTCTAATGCCGTTAAAATTAAATTTAAGGCTTTTGAAAATAAAATAAATACAGGTTTTATAGAACACATTAATAAAGTTATGTTTCCTAATATAACTAAAACAGAATACATAGGTAGTAATAAAGTATTTCCCAGTATAAAACCAGCACTAAAATTTTGAATTGTAAATGCCGTATATGGTATGGTAAATACCTGAGAACTAAGTGTTATACCTAAACTTTCACTTAGCTTAACAGGGAGCTTATACATAACTCTTACCATTCTTTTATAATATATTAATATTCCTAAGGTTGCTAGAAAGGATAGTCCAAATCCTATATTCGCCGCATAAAAAGGTTTATTTAACAGTATTATTAAAGCTGCCAAACTCAGTGAAGATATAGGATCATAATTTTTACATAGTTTTTTTGAAAACTTAAATACTAATATCATTATAAATGCTCTTAAAGTTGCAGCTTGAATTCCAGTAAAAATTAAATATAAAAAAGAAACTAATATAGAAATTTTCAATCCCAAAAACATTTCTAATATTTTATAAATAATTGCCATATGAAAACCAGAAACACTAACAGCATGATATACACCTAACTTTTTAAATTCTTCCTTTTGACTTTGGGAAAGATAGCCTGTATCTCCATAACACAGTGCCATTATAAGTGCCGACTTTTCCTCTCCTAGCTGTTGTTGAAAAGAATAGTGTATATTTTTCTTAATACTATAAAAATAACTAACAAAGTCTTTATTTAAACTTTCATATTTTAGCACATTATATTTTCCAATAATTCCTCTTGAATATTGCTTGTTATAATCAAATTTTCCATATGCTTTAATTTTTTTACCTTCCTCTAACTTATTTATTTTACCGCTTATTATCAGCTTTCGTCCTTTATATTCACCAAGCCAGTTATAGCCAAATTTTTGTGTTATTCTTACTTCTATGATATTAGGAACCTCTATGCTAAAATACAATTGAAAACTTATTATTGCTGTTAAGAAAAAAACTATACTTATAGCAAATACTCTTTTATCTAGAGTAAAAAAAAGTACTGCAAAAAAAGATGCAGCAATAACCGCACCTATAAAAACATTTTCCTGCAATATTAACATGAAAATACAAGACACAAAAAATGAAATTGCGTAATACACCAGGGGTTTTACCACTTTAAGTCACCTCCTTTTGCTATTCTAACCAAACAGCAAAAGGCTTAATCCTAGTAGTCATTTTTATCAAATTTATTAAATAAATTTATTACAAACCATATTAATATAAAAATCCCTATGCCTTTTAAATACTTTATGTTATATATAACTACTTTGCCATAAAAAAATAATATAATTGCAATCTGCAGCATTAGGTTAAGTAGTATTAACAAATTAGTTTTAACATTTTTAAAAAACAGCTTGTTTGAAAAACTATAAATAAAAATTATAATTCCTAAATTTATTATAGTAAAAGCACATGCTTGTGCCAGTTCTAGACCTTTGTTATACATTAGTATAAACGTAAAAAACCCACCTAAGCCTATAAAACTTCCATTAAAAATAACAAAAGGAAGTCTTTGTTTTATAAAGTTTATATTTATTGGAGAATTAAAGCAATAGGCCGTTTCTTCTTCATATTGAAAAATTAAAGCTAAAGACGATAGTATCATTATAAAACTGTTTATCCAAAATGTTTCTATTATTATATAGGGCACCTCATATCTTCCGGCATAGATAAGAGTTAAAAATATAACCATAGAAACACTACAAGTAAAAATATATGCAATAATTTTTTTCATAGTGCTTACTATTTTTCTTGAATCTTCAACCATATTAAGTAACTTCATAAAATCTATATCTAATAAAAATATATCTGATAACTTCTTTACAATACTACTAACAGAAGTAGTTATTCCAATATCAGCCGTTTTTAACGCTGGTAAATCTGTGAGTTTCATCCCCGTTAAAGCTGTCACATATCCATAACTTTTTAATGCTTTTATTATTTTGATTTTGTTTCTTGAGGTTATTCTTGAAAAAATTCCTACTTTGTTACCTATACGTTGGAACTCTTCATCATTCATATTATCGATTTCTACTCCTGATAATATTTCTTGAAGTCCTGATACAGTTCCAATTTTCTTACCAATAGCAAAAGCTGTAAGCTTGTTATCTTCAGTTAATATAATGGGTCTTATACACAACTCCTTGCATTTTTTTATAGAGTCTAAAGCATCTTCCTTAAGGGTATTTTCAAAACCTACCAATCCAACAAATACTAAATGGCTCTCTATATTTTCTTTAAGACTAGGCTCATAATTAAAATTCCTATAAGCAAATCCAATTACAGATAGGCAATCATTAGACATACTTAGATCTGCATTTTTTATAGCTTCTACGTCTTCATCGGTTATTTCCATCTCAATACCATTTTTCATTACATGAGTACAACGTGTTATCAGTGAATCCACGGCACCTTTAATATTAGCTCTATAATTCTTGTCAATCTTATTTACTGATGTCATTATTCTTCTTTCAGTATCAAAAGATATATTTATTACCCTTTGATGTTCCATATCTAATTTTCTTTTATCTATTCCATTTTCAAAACCAAATCTTACTAAAGCAATTTCCATTAAATCATCCTTAGAATTTTTTAATATACCTAAATTAAACTTTGTATCATTACAAAGTAATCCTATATTCATTATTCTATATAGGTTTTCATTTTCATCCCCACTTATACCACTCTTTAACATGCTATCTTTGGAACCTATATACATTCCATTACTATATATTTTACTTACCTTCATTTCGTTACCTGATAAAGCTCCAATTTTATCAGTGCAAATAGCAGATATAAAGGATAACTTTTCAATTGTAGTTAAATCTTTAAAAATAATATTCTTTTTCCTCATAATTTTATTTAAAACTAACGAAGCAATATAAATACAAATTATTACTCCAAAGGGTATTACACTTAGTATATAAGTACTTGAACGCTTAGCAATATATTGCCATTGATCCTTTGCCGATATACTTAATCCAATATCAAAGCATAAGCAAATAACAGAAGCTAATACAAATATATTAAGTAATTTGTTAACTCTTTTATTTAACGAATTAATGCTATGTTTTTCTTCTAAAAATAACCTAGTTATATTAGATATCTGAGTATTCATACCTATAGCAATAACTACACCTGTACCACTACCATTAACAACCACTGATGCTTTAAACAAAATATTTTTCATATCTGAAAGAGCTATTTCTTTATCCTCTATCTTAGTCTCATATTTTTCTGAAATAAACTTTTCTCCTGTTACTGAAGTTTCATTAACTTTTAAATCATTACTTTCCACAACTCTTAAATCAGCTGGAACACTTTCTCCTTTTGATACAATTACTATATCTCCTACTACTAACTCATTAATAGGTATGCTTAATATCCTACCGCCTCTTATAACTCTAGCTAAACCCATATTTAGTTTGTGTAGCTCTTTTAAATCCTTTTCTTTATTATACTCATCTAATGCAGTACAAAAACAGTTTATACCAACTACTAATAAGAATATAAGACCTAAAGAAAATTCCCTAAAAAACAAAAAAAATATGGCACCTATAATAATCATTATTAACCATAGTTCTCTTAGCTGTTTAATTGTTAGCAGTACAATACCTCCTATCTTAGGGATATTTATTATATTGCTTCCATATCTATCTCTACTTGCAACTACTTGTCTTTCGTCCAATCCAGAGTATACATTACTTTCTAGCATTTTCACTACTTCTATCCACGGACTATTATACCACTGAACCATATCATTCACCTTTCTACAACAATGTAATAATTGTAAAGATTTATTTTAATATAATATTCAAATGTTAGCACTATATAGATAATCACGCCCGAAATTTAATTTATACGACCGGATATATTGCCATGTTTCGTCACGTTAAATATTTTTAATTAGCCTAAAGCTCAAATTTTCGCTAAGACTAATAAAAAAATATTTAAATGTGACTTCAACATTGGCAATATATCCCTACGTGTAAACTAAATTTAAGTTGTGGGTATCTATATTTTATTACACTTATAAACTTAATTAATTATATATACTCTAAATAATCGTAATAAAACAAATATACTTTAATAATATTAGAAATTAAGGTATTTATAATCAATAATTAAAAAGCCGTTAACGAATATGTGTAATTGTTCGTTAGCGGCTTAAATAGCTTTAAAAGATTATATTTTTTTCTCTTGAAATCTTTTTTACTACTTTTCTCTTTTCTTTATCAGTAAAATATTTAGTATTATACTCTAAAACAAGACCACAATGTTTACACTCTATCTTTACTGTATTTATATAATTTTCTTCTTCAGATTCGTAATTATTTTCTCTTGAATATACTTCGTAGCTTTGGATTTCACCTAGAATTGCCCATTCTGAACTATTGCACATTAAACATCTTATTTTACTTTTCTTAAGGCCTTCGTTAAGCTCATTAGTTTCATTGAATTCGTCAACTTCATAAGCTTCGTTAGATTCATGTACTTCGCTATTTTCACTAAGTTTTTCATATTCTAAGTTTTCATCGTTATTTTTATTTTCCATAAAAAACCACCTCTACTACTAAAATATTCTTAATAGTAGAATTGTGCTCATAACAATATGTAATAGATATTATTATATTAATTATTTATGATATTAATGATGTGAAAAATCAAATATTTTATTTACAAAAATTTTTTATTTCTTCTTTCCATACTAAATATCCACTTCCGTTTAGATGTATTCCTCCAGTAGTATACTTAGGATTTAGCTTATTACCTGATACAGTAAATAAAGAGTACAAATCTACATACTTCACCTGTAATTTTTCACAAAGAGACTTTAATGCTGAGTTTAGGTTAACTATTTCTTCATCCTTTGTGTTAGTTTTAAATATATCTTTATTTATAGGTAATACACTATGAACATATATTTCTATATCAGGAGAATCCTTCTTAATTTTACTTAATATTTTTTTATAATCAATAATTATAGCTTCAGTAGTCCTTCCTTTGCCTATATCATTTATTCCTAACATTATAAATACTTTTTTTGGCTTTGCTTCTGTTATTTCATCTAATCTATTTAATACACCGTATGTAGTATCTCCACTTATACCTCGATTTTTAATTAATGGGTTGTTAAACAATTCATCCCATTCACAAATATCTATTAAGCTATCCCCTAAGAATATTATTTGTTTTTTGTTATTTTGTAAGCTTTTAAAAGTAGTAACCCTATCTATATAATAATCTGAGTATTTCTTAGGATCTAAGTTTATGTTATTACTGCCTCGAACAATTTCTGATGCTGTGTTTCTGTTAAATATAATATATAGAAGTAAAACTATAGTTATAATAATTGTATTCTTTCTTACCAACTCTAAGATATATCCTCCTTGAAATATAATTTTAGACTTAATACAATTATATTTTTTCCAAGAAAACAGTTTTTAATAACTTTTAATTAATTTTTAAAGCCTACTGTTTTGATAACTGTCTAATTTTAGTTATTTTATGTTAGCCAAAAGCTTCCTCTGAGTAAAACTGAATTTTAGTACCGTCTCTGTATATTAACTGAAGTTCGTAGACCTTCTTCATATCAATATCCTTGTATTTAACATTTTCTACATCTTCATATTCAATCTGAAAATGTGCCTTTTTATCTACTATACTTATATGTCTCTCTTGAATATAGCTATCACTAACTTTACTTTCACGAATTCCTTCTGAAAATTTTATAGCTTCTGGCTGCATGCTGATTAAACAACTGCAGTAATTTGAGTTCATTTTAATTACTATTTTTTTACCTATTAAGGAATTTAAAATTTCTTCGATTTGCTCACGTGTCATAATATCCCCCCAGTAGTATTCATATTCCACACTTTAAAACATTATCCTTGAAAACTAAAATATGTTAGTAATTCTTCACGTAGGTTATATTACATTATGGAGTAAAATTTCTTTATATTCAATATATTTAATGTTAAAATTATTATAATCTATAAATATATTAACAAATATCTTTGCAACATGTTTCAAAGGTTTTTACCATAGAGGATTTTAAATTGGTGGATTATGAGCCAGTAAAGCCCAATTTAAAATTTGAACTAGAAATATAGGAGAAGCATTTATGATAAATTTAATTGCAGCAGTAGCTAAAAATAACGGCATAGGCAATAATAATTCTCTGCTATGTCACATAAAGCAAGACCTACAGTATTTTAAAAGAGTTACTAAAGAGCATACTGTGGTCATGGGATACAATACCTATGAGTCATTACCAATTAAGCCACTGCCTGATAGAACTAACGTAGTAGTTACTACTAAGAACATTGAGATTGATGGAGTAACTGTGGTACACAGCATAGATGAAGTAATGTCACTAGAGGGAGAAGTATTCATTTGTGGTGGAGCTTCTATATACGAGCAAATGCTGCCATATGCAGATAAACTATATATTACGCACATTTTTCAAGAATTTGACTCTGATACATTCTTTCCTGATATAGACGAAAATGTGTGGGAGCTAGAGAAAGCAACCTTTACTAAAGAGAATATTACTCACAAATATCCTCATATATTTGCCATATACAAAAAGTCCTCACGGTAATCCCGTTGAGGACTTTTCTCTTTATAATTGAGGGCTCGTGTAAAGTTATAGTGAGATTGGTGGATTATAGAATTTATATTCTGAAATAATAACTTCATACTACTAATCCTATCATATTCCAAAATTTTAAAAACATCAGAAACATTACCACTGATATAGTATATATGGTGAACAAAGGAATTAAACTTGTCAGTAGTCCGAAGTGGAAAAACTGTTTAATATTTAATCGCTAGTTTATTTCCAGAGTTAAGTCTAAGACTTTAGTAAGAATATCAATCATATTATCAGTATCTTTTTCAGTGACTATTAAAGGTGGCATTAATCGAATAATTGAAGGTCTTGGTGAATTTAAAATCAGCCCTTCTTGTAAGCATTTATCAACAATTTCAGTTCCTTTGCTGCTTGGAAGATCAAATGCAATAAGTAATCCCTTACCCCTTATATTTTTTAGTTTATACTTATCTTTTAATTCATCTAACTTTCTTAATATATAAGCTCCTTGCATTTTTGCATTAAAAGATAACTTTTTGTTGATAACTTCGTTGACTACAGCCATTCCTACAGCCATTCCTAATGGTTGAGCTGAATAAGTTCCACCTTGGTCACCAGGTTCAAATATATTTAGCTTTTCTTTGGTTAATAATGCAGATAGTGGATAACCTCCTCCTATACCTTTAGCAAGCGTCATTATGTCAGGTTCAATTTCATAATGTTCATAAGCAAATAAATTCCCTGTTCTCCCGATGCCTGTTTGAACTTCATCAAAAATCAGTAGTATTCCATGCTCCTTACATATATGGCTTATAGTTTCAATATAAGCTTTCTCTGCTTCATTTACTCCACCTTCTCCTTGAATAGGTTCTAGCATAATTGCACATGTTTTTGAGGTTATGGAAGCTTTTATAGCATCTATATCATTTAGTGGTACATGCTTAAACCCTGGAACCTTTGGTTCATATAAATTCTCCCAGATTGTTTTACCAGTTGCAGACATTGTAGCAAGTGTTCTTCCGTGAAAACTATTAATCGTAGTAATTATTTCATAAGCACCATTAAGAAATTTTTTTCCATATTTTCTTGCAAGCTTAATAGCACCCTCATTTGCTTCAGAACCACTATTGGAAAAAAATACCCTATCAAAGCAGGAGTTATCTGTAAGTAGCTTTGCAAATTGAAGCATCGGTTTATTATAAAATGAAGGACTAGCATTTATTAGTGTTTTAGCTTGTTTCATCATAACTTCGTTAACAATATCAGGACAATGTCCAAGACAGTTAACAGCCCAACCGCCTATGAAATCAAGATAGCATTTTCCTTCAGTATCCCATAAGTACATACCTTTTCCACGTTCCATTACAATATTTGGTCGATTTGTAGTAAACAATACTGAATCTCCTAATTTATTGATAAGTTCGTCGGTATAATTTACGTCTATTTGTTCCATTAATATCAGCACCTTTCATAAATTTATTGTTTAAGGCAATTTAGATAATTTATACAATTTAGACAATTTAATAGATTATTGTATAATTATACATTGATTTTAATAAATATGCAATATATTAATCTAAAAATATGTCATTAGATCTGGAGCTATTTGATTGAGAGAGCTTCTACTATAATTGTATGATAATTATTATAAGGTAGAGCCGACAAAGAGTTCAGTAGAGTTTTATTATAGAACCACACATTCATTAAAAAAAATCTCTACATAAAAATAAAAAAGCCTTGAAAGAATCATAAAAATCCTCTCAAAGCCTGTAATTTCAATGGCGGGAATATGTGGGAATCGAACCCACCCGTCGTGGTCTTAGCACGGCAACACGGTTTTGAAGACCGGCAGGTACACCAGCACCTATCTACCCCCATATTTTTATTTATCTTCTAGTAATAACAAGTAAATGACTTATATAAATACTAGGTTTGTATCTTAACTTTATAAGCAACCATTTCGAGGTCTCACTTCATACCAAAACATTTTACGATATTAAATGCAGCATGTCAAGCAAATGAATGGCCTATTTAATATAATACCCTTTTATCTTCCATCCTTTTAGTTAACTTTATACTATCAAAATTCTCCATTAGGGCTATTGCATATTTTCTACTTGTATTTAATTCATCTTTAAAATCACCTATAGATATGCTTCCACTGCTTTTTATAAACTTTATAACAAATTCTTTTGCTTCATCATAATGCTGTTTTAGAAAAAAGCAATCTTCAGATACCTTTATAAGATCTCCCTCATCTAATAAAGCTTCAAATACCATTTTAAAATTCTTAGTATCATTTTCTACTGCTTGAAGCTCGCTATATTTTGGTGGTGAAAATTTAGAAACCATAAATTCCTTTATAATTTTTTCCCTAATAGATTTTTGTTTTTCATTATAAATTATTGTAAAATTACTTAAGGAAACTAAATTTCCATGAATCTTTATCTTATTATTTTCTTTTAAAAATTCTAATATTTCATCATATATTTTTTGCTTAATTACTTTTCCAAATACTTTATTCTTTAACTCTTCTTTTGATATACCTAGTTTTAGTGGATTTTCTCTATGATATATTTCTAGCATAGTTGCTAGCTGCTGAGTTTTGTCTGCTAAAAATTCACTATGTATATACACAGTTCTGTCTCCCTCACCAAAACTTACTATTTTATTATCTTCTATTAATCTTTCAAGTTCTAATTTAATATTTTCCTCATTTTTTCCTAAAGCTTTCAATATATCTAAAGTATTAGGATATTTCTCACTTAGTTTTTTTATGGTGTTTTCAATTATATTTTCAGTTTTTCCACTTTCTTTTATTTTTAATTCTTCAATATACTTAAGGTCAAATCTTTTTGTTTTTTTGGCAACAGGATTGATTATTGCTCCTCCACCTATAGTAAACATAGGTGAGTAGCTTCTCACTACAAATCTATCGTTTCTTTGTGCAGTTATAGGCTTTTCTAGTCTCAATTGTACATACCCCTCTTCTCCGGGATTAAGCTCTTCTTTGTCTAGTAATACTATCCTACACATAATTTCATTAGTGCCATGATACAACCTTATTCTTTGCCTATTTTTTAATGGTTTATCTGCACTTTTTAAATAGTAAAACTTACAATCTATCATTAGTGATGCTTCCATTAAATTTTGTGATGAGATCACATCTCCTCTTTTTACATCATCAACTTTTATATTTGCTATATTAATTGCACATCTTTCACCAGCTTCAGCTAGTTTCACGTTCTCTTCATGTACTTGTATCCCCCTAACTTTGGTTACAATATTTGAAGGATATACTTGAATTGTCTGACCTTCTCTAATAGTTCCGCTTAATACTGTTCCTGTTACTACAGTTCCAAATCCACTTATTGAAAAAACTCTATCTACAGGAAGTCTAAAATGACCTTGAGTATCTTTTGCTTCTATATCTTCAGTTAACTTGTCTATAGATTTAACTAATAAATCCAGTCCTTTCTTAGTTTTTGATGAGACTGGATAAATAGGTGCATTTTCAAGAAAGGTTCCTGTAAACTCACTTATTATATCCTGTTTTATCATAGTTAACCATTCTTCCTCTACTAAGTCGCACTTTGTAATTACTATTATACCTTTTTTTATATTTAAAAGCTGAAGGATTTCAAGATGTTCCCTAGTTTGAGGCATTATACCTTCATCTGCTGCAATCACTAATAAAACTAAATCTATACCACTTACACCTGCAAGCATATTCTTAATAAATTTCTCATGTCCTGGAACATCTATAATACCTGCCCTTTTTTCCGAATTTATATCAAAAAATGTAAAGCCTAAATTTATTGATATACCTCTTTCCTTTTCTTCTCTCAAAGTATCCGTTTCTCTACCCGTTAAGGCTTTTATTAACGTAGTTTTCCCATGATCTATATGCCCTGCAGTTCCAATTACAATATGTTTCACACTATCACCTACTTTAAACTAATCATATACTAAGCAATTTATCTTTTTATAATGTTCAAGACTTGAAATTTAACTTATACGTAGGGATATGCTGCCAAAACTGAAGACACATTTAAAAACTTTTTTATCAGTCTTAGTGAAGTGTTTTTTGAAAATCTTAGGAGCTTTGATATGTTTGAGGTACGAGTTTATCAAAGCTTCTTAGATTTTCAAAAACACGAACTTTAGACTGATTAAAAGTTTTTAACGTGCCGAAGTTTGGCAGCATATTCCGGAGTATAAGTTAAATTTCAGGCATGGTTATCTATATATAGGGGTTTAAGACTTGAAATTTAAACTATTCAGAGTCAAGCTTTATAAAAGCATCAACTATTATGTCAAAGTCCTTATCCAATATTGTTCTTAAATCTATATTTATTGCGTTATCTGCTATTCTTATAATTATAGGTATTGTATTTTTTCTCAGCTTTTTTTCCAGATCTTGCGGTGAAAGCTTTTCACATTGAACTTTGATTACATAGGTTGGAATTTTCTCCACAGGCATTGATCCACCACCAACCATAGAATAATCTTCCTGTATTTCAAAGTTAAACCCCTTAACTTTATTCTGTAATGTTCTTTTAAGTCTTTGTGCTCTTTTTTTATGTTCTTCCTTATGACTTAATATCATATAAAGAGTTGGTATATTTTTTACAGCTTCTTCTTCACTTAGGTAATATTTTAGCGTACCTTCAAGTGCAGCTAGTGTCATTTTATCTATTCTAAGAGCTCTCGTAAGTTGATTTTTTTTCATTTCATCAATGTATTTTTTCTTTCCTACAATTATTCCTGCTTGTGGTCCCCCAAGCATTTTATCACCACTAAAGGTTACTACATCAGTACCTTTTTTTATGCTTTCTTGAACTGTAGGCTCATATGCAAATCCATATTTTGAAAAATCAACAAAAGTTCCACTTCCTATATCCTCAATTAGTGGAATATCATATTTTTTCCCTAGTTTAACCAAATCTTCAGATAGTACTTCTTCTGTGAAGCCAATAATTTTAAAATTAGATGTATGTATTTTAAGTAATACTCCTGTATTTTCATTTATACTATTTTCATAATCATATAAATGAGTTCTGTTCGTAGTTCCGACTTCCACCAGTTTCGCTCCACTGAAGGCCATAACATCTGGCACTCTAAATGATCCACCTATTTCTACTAATTGTCCACGTGATACTATAGCTTCCTTGTTCTTACATAATGTATTCAATACTAACATTACAGCTGCAGCATTATTATTAACAACCATTGCAGCTTCAGCACCAGTAACAGTTTTGATAATCTGTTCTACATGGCTGTACCGTGAACCTCTTTCACCTTTTTTCAAATTATACTCAAGATTACTATAACTTTCTGCTACATTTTTCACATTTTCCAGAGCTTTTTCCGCTAATAATGATCTCCCTAGGTTAGTATGAATAACTACCCCAGTGGCATTTATAACTCTTTTAAGATTTGATTCTTTTTTTTCCTCTAGTATATATATATAATCACTTAGTATATGTTTTTTTTCAAATTCATGTATTTCATCATTTAGTATTGACTCTCTATATTTTTCCACAGCCGTCCTTAAAGAATCTATTATGATGTTTCTTGCAGTAATTTTCATTTCATCCTTTACAATTTGCTCACTCAAAAGTTCATCAATCTTAGGTAATTTTCTAAGTAATTCCTTTGTCTCCACCTTTATACCCCATCAACTATTCAACTATAATATATTTATTTTCTTTTTGTATAATAACGTCTCCTATAATAGAAGCTTGTAATTCAGTACTAGAAAGTTCTTCAATAATTTTTTTGCTATGTTCCTTAGAACATGTAATCATCAATCCACCGGATGTCTGTGGATCAAATAATATATCCTTCATCCATTCAGGTGTATCAAAAAACTCATACTTATTCTTAAGATATTCTCTGTTAGAATATGCCCCTGCTGGCACTATTCCCATTTGTGCATATTCCTTAGCCTCTTCTATATAAGGTATTTTATCTTTATAAAACTTTAATGTTACACCAGAAGATGATGCCATCTCGTATCCATGTCCCATGAGTCCAAAACCAGTTATATCTGTACAGGCAGTAATATCATAGTTAACCATTACTTCTGCAGCATATTTATTTAGAGTACGCATAATGTTAACAGCTTTACTATACGCTTCTTTAGATGCTATTTCACCTTTTATAGCTGTATTTATTATCCCCACACCTAAAGGTTTAGTTAATATAATTTCATCTCCAACCTTGCAGCCATAATTTTTTAATACTTTATTTGGGTTAACCATTCCCATAACAGATAACCCATACTTAGGTTCGTTATCATCAACAGTATGACCTCCTATAACTACTGCACCAGCTTCAATTACCTTATCTGCTCCACCCTTTAGAATTTCTCCTAAAATATCTATAGATAAACATGATGGAAAACACACAATGTTTAGTGCTAAGGTTGGTTTTCCCCCCATGGCATAAACATCACTTAAAGAATTTGCTGCTGCAATTTGACCAAATACATATGGATCATCTACAACAGGAGTAAAAAAATCTAGTGTCTGAATTACTGCCATACTATCATTTAATTTATAAACAGCTGCATCATCAGAAGTATCGATACCTACTATAAGATTTTTATCTTCAACCTTAGGTAGTTTATCTAATATTTTCGAAAGGGTTTCCGGCCCTATCTTAGCCGCTCATCCCGATGTTCTTGTTAGCTGAGTTAATCTTTTTTTCTCCACCTTATTCCCTCCCTTGTTAAAAGTATATAATTTCATTTTATTATATACTAATTAAATTAATTTTTAAACAACCACTATAGCTAATCGCAACTTAAATTTAACTTATACGTAGGGGTATATTAACAATGTTGAAGTCACATTTAAATATTTTTCTATTAGTCTTAGCGAAAATTTGAGCTCTAGACTAATTAAAAATATTTAACGTAACGAAACATGGTAATATACCCCGGAGTATAAGTTAAATTTCGGGCATGGTTATACATCTATCTTATATCAATCTTATCTTTTAATTTTTCTAGTGTCTTATCTCCAATCCGCCCTACTTTCTTTAAATCCTCAATAGATGCAAATTCACCATTTTTTTCTCTATACTCTATTATTTTTTGAGCTGTTACATCGCCAACTCCTGGTATTGTCTTTAATTCTTCCTTTGATGCTCTATTTATATTTACCTTACCATCCTGTGACACACCACTATTGCCACTGCTAGCTACTACTCCATTATGCTTATCATCTGTGTTCTTTTCCACATATAAATAATCTTCATCTTTTAGTTTTTTAGCTAAATTTAGCTTATATTGATTAGCCTCTTCAGTAAACCCTCCTGAGGCTTTAATTAAATCTTCAACTCTACTGTTTTCTTTTAGTTTATAAACCCCTGGCTTCTTAACTTCACCATTTATGTACACCGTAATATCCTTGCTATCCTTACTATCTTTGCTTTCTTTACTATCTTTACTCTCTTTACTCTCTATGGTTGTAGCTTCATTAAAAACCTCTTTTGCATCCGTGTATTTTGATGGCTTTGATATAATATATCCAGTTACTAAAAATATAATAAATATAATTAATACTACTATAGATCCTATAATTTTTTTCTTATCTTTCATTTTTGCCTCCAAAAAAATTTAAATATTACTTATAACTTAAATTATTGACAGCTTTTTTAAAATTCTGTCGCATCTCTGAGTTTTTTTTGATATAATTATGATTAAGAATGTCAAGGAGGCAAAAATGAAAAGATTAATAATACTTATACTATCTTTTACTCTTTTGTTTTTAAATATTGTTTCTTCTACAACTTATGCTAAAGATAACCCACCAGAAGTATCTGCCGATAGTGTTGTTTTAATGGATAGTAAAACTGGTGAGATTCTATATGAAAAAAATCCTGATACTGCTTATCCTCCTGCTTCTACAACTAAGTTAATGACAGCATTACTGACTTTAGAGAAAACAAATTTAGATGATACTGTAACTGTTGGTAAAAATCCCCCTTTTGTTGATGGTAGTAAAATATACCTATTTGAAGGTGAAAATATAAAAATTCGAGATTTACTTTATGGATTAATTCTTGCTTCTGGTAATGATTGCGCAGAGGCCTTAGCTGAATATATAAGTGGTTCTATGGACAATTTCGCAGTGGAAATGAATAAACGAGCCCTAGAGTTAGGGGCTAAAAATACTAATTTTGTTAATCCTAGTGGACTATATGATGCAAACCATAACTCTTCTGCTAAAGATTTAGCTTTAATAATGAGAGAGTTATCAAAAAATCCTGAGTATACAACAATTGCAACTACTAGCTCTTATAAGATACCTCCTACAAATAAATCTGCAGCTGAAAGACCTTTGTGGAACGAAAACAAATTAATACAAAAAACTTCAAGTCTTTATTATTCAGGTTGCCTGGGTGGTAAAACTGGTTATACTGTTCAATCTTCACATTCATATGTGGCTACTGCTACAAGAAATAATCAACAATTAATAGTAGCCTTGGTTCATGATAAAAATAAAACTTTTTTTCCAGATTCAATAAAATTATTTGACTATGGATTTAATAATTTTCAGCTTACTCGTTTATTCTCCAAAGGTGATTTGGTTACCACATATAATAACAATGACTTAAAAATCCCTTTACTTGCAGCATCAGATTTTTACTATGTTAAAGAAAAAAATAACGCTGCCACACCAAGCTATAGCTTAGATAGCCAAAATCTTTCTAAGGAATTTTTTAAGTCTGGAGATATAGTTGCAAATGCTAACGTATCAATTAATAATAAGAATATAGGCAGTCTAAAATTAATGAGCGGAAGTGATCATGAGTTGAAGCAGATTATTCAATCTACTGCCTTTCAAAGTAATTATTTAAGACCAGAATACTTAGTTCCTATTGGACTAGTTGTATTAGGCCTATTAGCATTGTTAATAAAAAAATTAAGAACTGATGATAACATTTGTTAACCCATCAGTTCTTTATCTTTTCTATTAACTGCTGCATATCTTCTGGAATTCCTGTTTCCAACTCTAATAATTTTCCAGTTCTCGGATGAGGAAACTTTAATCTATATGCGTGGAGAGCTTGCCTTTTTATAAACTTTTCATCACCTTCTATGCCATACAATATATCACCATATAAAGGATGACCTAAATGTGTTAAATGTACTCTTATTTGATGAGTTCTTCCTGTTTCTAAAGTGAGTTTTACTAAATCTCCACCTTTAAAACTCTCTATTACCTTAAAATGTGTTATGCTTTCTTGCCCTCTCGCATCCACTACTCTCTGTATACTATCACCCTCTGGTCTATATATTGGAAGGTTAATAATTCCCTCTTTCTCTGCCATATTTCCATGAATCACTGCTAAATAACTTTTTTCAAACTCTTCTTTATTCATATCTCTAGCTAATGCCATATGTGAATATTGATTTTTAGCTACTATTATAAGTCCTGATGTATCCATATCTAGCCTACTCACAAGCCTTACAATACAATTTTCATTGTTTTCTCTAAAATGATATATAAGTCCATTAGCTAAAGTTCCTGTAGGATAGCTTTTAGTAGGGTGTACTACTATTCCAGGTTGTTTATTCACTACAATAACATCACTATCCTCATAAACTACATCTATATGTATCTGTTCAGGTTCTATATTTTGGCTTTCCTCTTTTACAATATCAAAAGTAATTTTATCATTAGCCTTAAGTACATAGTTTAACTTAACTACCTTTCCATTAACAGCAATTCTTCCACTTAAAGCCGCTCCTCTTACAAGCCTACTTGACAGGTTCTGAACCCCTCTTAAATACTCTCTAAGCTTCAGCCCCTGCTGCTCATCATTAACCTCAAATACAAGCTTATTCTCCTGCATAACTTATCCTTTCTTATACCTATATAAGGTTTCTTGATTAAAATTTAACTTACATGGATTATCGATTATTGCCTATCATAAGCTAATTTTTTTCTATGTTAACCTCTATTTATGGTTCAGAGTTGAAATTTAACTTATACTCCGGAATATGCTGCCAAACTTCAGCACGTTAAAAACTTTTTATCAGTCTAAAGTTCGTGTTTAAGAAAATCTAAGAACCTTATATAAACTCGCTATGCTCAAACATATATAAGGTTCTAAGGTTTTCTAAAACACTTCACTAAGACTGATAAAAAGTTTTTAAATGTGCTTCAGTTTTGGCAGCATATTCCTGCGTATAAGTTAAATTTCAACTCTGAACCATAAATAGAGGTTAACATAGAAAAAAATTAGCTTATGATAGGCAATAATCGATAATCCATGTAAGTTAAATTTTAATCAAGAAACCTTATATAGGTATAAGAAAGGATAAGTTATGCAGGAGAATAAGCTTGTATTTGAGGTTAATGATGAGCAGCAGGGGCTGAAGCTTAGAGAGTATTTAAGAGGGGTTCAGAACCTGTCAAGTAGGCTTGTAAGAGGAGCGGCTTTAAGTGGAAGAATTGCTGTTAATGGAAAGGTAGTTAAGTTAAACTATGTACTTAAGGCTAATGATAAAATTACTTTTGATATTGTAAAAGAGGAAAGCCAAAATATAGAACCTGAACAGATACATATAGATGTAGTTTATGAGGATAGTGATGTTATTGTAGTGAATAAACAACCTGGAATAGTAGTACACCCTACTAAAAGCTATCCTACAGGAACTTTAGCTAATGGACTTATATATCATTTTAGAGAAAACAATGAAAATTGTATTGTAAGGCTTGTGAGTAGGCTAGATATGGATACATCAGGACTTATAATAGTAGCTAAAAATCAATATTCACATATGGCATTAGCTAGAGATATGAATAAAGAAGAGTTTGAAAAAAGTTATTTAGCAGTGATTCATGGAAATATGGCAGAGAAAGAGGGAATTATTAACCTTCCAATATATAGACCAGAGGGTGATAGTATACAGAGAGTAGTGGATGCGAGAGGGCAAGAAAGCATAACACATTTTAAGGTAATAGAGAGTTTTAAAGGTGGAGATTTAGTAAAACTCACTTTAGAAACAGGAAGAACTCATCAAATAAGAGTACATTTAACACATTTAGGTCATCCTTTATATGGTGATATATTGTATGGCATAGAAGGTGATGAAAAGTTTATAAAAAGGCAAGCTCTCCACGCATATAGATTAAAGTTTCCTCATCCGAGAACTGGAAAATTATTAGAGTTGGAAACAGGAATTCCAGAAGATATGCAGCAGTTAATAGAAAAGATAAAGAACTGATGGGTTAACAAATGTTATCATCAGTTCTTAATTTTTTTATTAACAATGCTAATAGGCCTAATACAACTAGTCCAATAGGAACTAAGTATTCTGGTCTTAAATAATTACTTTGAAAGGCAGTAGATTGAATAATCTGCTTCAACTCATGATCACTTCCGCTCATTAATTTTAGACTGCCTATATTCTTATTATTAATTGATACGTTAGCATTTGCAACTATATCTCCAGACTTAAAAAATTCCTTAGAAAGATTTTGGCTATCTAAGCTATAGCTTGGTGTGGCAGCGTTATTTTTTTCTTTAACATAGTAAAAATCTGATGCTGCAAGTAAAGGGATTTTTAAGTCATTGTTATTATATGTGGTAACCAAATCACCTTTGGAGAATAAACGAGTAAGCTGAAAATTATTAAATCCATAGTCAAATAATTTTATTGAATCTGGAAAAAAAGTTTTATTTTTATCATGAACCAAGGCTACTATTAATTGTTGATTATTTCTTGTAGCAGTAGCCACATATGAATGTGAAGATTGAACAGTATAACCAGTTTTACCACCCAGGCAACCTGAATAATAAAGACTTGAAGTTTTTTGTATTAATTTGTTTTCGTTCCACAAAGGTCTTTCAGCTGCAGATTTATTTGTAGGAGGTATCTTATAAGAGCTAGTAGTTGCAATTGTTGTATACTCAGGATTTTTTGATAACTCTCTCATTATTAAAGCTAAATCTTTAGCAGAAGAGTTATGGTTTGCATCATATAGTCCACTAGGATTAACAAAATTAGTATTTTTAGCCCCTAACTCTAGGGCTCGTTTATTCATTTCCACTGCGAAATTGTCCATAGAACCACTTATATATTCAGCTAAGGCCTCTGCGCAATCATTACCAGAAGCAAGAATTAATCCATAAAGTAAATCTCGAATTTTTATATTTTCACCTTCAAATAGGTATATTTTACTACCATCAACAAAAGGGGGATTTTTACCAACAGTTACAGTATCATCTAAATTTGTTTTCTCTAAAGTCAGTAATGCTGTCATTAACTTAGTTGTAGAAGCAGGAGGATAAGCAGTATCAGGATTTTTTTCATATAGAATCTCACCAGTTTTACTATCCATTAAAACAACACTATCGGCAGATACTTCTGGTGGGTTATCTTTAGCATAAGTTGTAGAAGAAACAATATTTAAAAACAAAAGAGTAAAAGATAGTATAAGTATTATTAATCTTTTCATTTTTGCCTCCTTGACATTCTTAATCATAATTATATCAAAAAAAACTCAGAGATGCGACAGAATTTTAAAAAAGCTGTCAATAATTTAAGTTATAAGTAATATTTAAATTTTTTTGGAGGCAAAAATGAAAGATAAGAAAAAAATTATAGGATCTATAGTAGTATTAATTATATTTATTATATTTTTAGTAACTGGATATATTATATCAAAGCCATCAAAATACACGGATGCAAAAGAGGTTTTTAATGAAGCTACAACCATAGAGAGTAAAGAGAGTAAAGATAGTAAAGAAAGCAAAGATAGTAAGGATAGCAAGGATATTACGGTGTACATAAATGGTGAAGTTAAGAAGCCAGGGGTTTATAAACTAAAAGAAAACAGTAGAGTTGAAGATTTAATTAAAGCCTCAGGAGGGTTTACTGAAGAGGCTAATCAATATAAGCTAAATTTAGCTAAAAAACTAAAAGATGAAGATTATTTATATGTGGAAAAGAACACAGATGATAAGCATAATGGAGTAGTAGCTAGCAGTGGCAATAGTGGTGTGTCACAGGATGGTAAGGTAAATATAAATAGAGCATCAAAGGAAGAATTAAAGACAATACCAGGAGTTGGCGATGTAACAGCTCAAAAAATAATAGAGTATAGAGAAAAAAATGGTGAATTTGCATCTATTGAGGATTTAAAGAAAGTAGGGCGGATTGGAGATAAGACACTAGAAAAATTAAAAGATAAGATTGATATAAGATAGATGTATAACCATGCCCGAAATTTAACTTATACTCCGGGGTATATTACCATGTTTCGTTACGTTAAATATTTTTAATTAGTCTAGAGCTCAAATTTTCGCTAAGACTAATAGAAAAATATTTAAATGTGACTTCAACATTGTTAATATACCCCTACGTATAAGTTAAATTTAAGTTGCGATTAGCTATAGTGGTTGTTTAAAAATTAATTTAATTAGTATATAATAAAATGAAATTATATACTTTTAACAAGGGAGGGAATAAGGTGGAGAAAAAAAGATTAACTCAGCTAACAAGAACATCGGGATGAGCGGCTAAGATAGGGCCGGAAACCCTTTCGAAAATATTAGATAAACTACCTAAGGTTGAAGATAAAAATCTTATAGTAGGTATCGATACTTCTGATGATGCAGCTGTTTATAAATTAAATGATAGTATGGCAGTAATTCAGACACTAGATTTTTTTACTCCTGTTGTAGATGATCCATATGTATTTGGTCAAATTGCAGCAGCAAATTCTTTAAGTGATGTTTATGCCATGGGGGGAAAACCAACCTTAGCACTAAACATTGTGTGTTTTCCATCATGTTTATCTATAGATATTTTAGGAGAAATTCTAAAGGGTGGAGCAGATAAGGTAATTGAAGCTGGTGCAGTAGTTATAGGAGGTCATACTGTTGATGATAACGAACCTAAGTATGGGTTATCTGTTATGGGAATGGTTAACCCAAATAAAGTATTAAAAAATTATGGCTGCAAGGTTGGAGATGAAATTATATTAACTAAACCTTTAGGTGTGGGGATAATAAATACAGCTATAAAAGGTGAAATAGCATCTAAAGAAGCGTATAGTAAAGCTGTTAACATTATGCGTACTCTAAATAAATATGCTGCAGAAGTAATGGTTAACTATGATATTACTGCCTGTACAGATATAACTGGTTTTGGACTCATGGGACATGGATACGAGATGGCATCATCTTCTGGTGTAACATTAAAGTTTTATAAAGATAAAATACCTTATATAGAAGAGGCTAAGGAATATGCACAAATGGGAATAGTGCCAGCAGGGGCATATTCTAACAGAGAATATCTTAAGAATAAGTATGAGTTTTTTGATACACCTGAATGGATGAAGGATATATTATTTGATCCACAGACATCCGGTGGATTGATGATTACATGTTCTAAGGAACATAGCAAAAAAATTATTGAAGAACTTTCTAGTACTGAATTACAAGCTTCTATTATAGGAGACGTTATTATACAAAAAGAAAATAAATATATTATAGTTGAATAGTTGATGGGGTATAAAGGTGGAGACAAAGGAATTACTTAGAAAATTACCTAAGATTGATGAACTTTTGAGTGAGCAAATTGTAAAGGATGAAATGAAAATTACTGCAAGAAACATCATAATAGATTCTTTAAGGACGGCTGTGGAAAAATATAGAGAGTCAATACTAAATGATGAAATACATGAATTTGAAAAAAAACATATACTAAGTGATTATATATATATACTAGAGGAAAAAAAAGAATCAAATCTTAAAAGAGTTATAAATGCCACTGGGGTAGTTATTCATACTAACCTAGGGAGATCATTATTAGCGGAAAAAGCTCTGGAAAATGTGAAAAATGTAGCAGAAAGTTATAGTAATCTTGAGTATAATTTGAAAAAAGGTGAAAGAGGTTCACGGTACAGCCATGTAGAACAGATTATCAAAACTGTTACTGGTGCTGAAGCTGCAATGGTTGTTAATAATAATGCTGCAGCTGTAATGTTAGTATTGAATACATTATGTAAGAACAAGGAAGCTATAGTATCACGTGGACAATTAGTAGAAATAGGTGGATCATTTAGAGTGCCAGATGTTATGGCCTTCAGTGGAGCGAAACTGGTGGAAGTCGGAACTACGAACAGAACTCATTTATATGATTATGAAAATAGTATAAATGAAAATACAGGAGTATTACTTAAAATACATACATCTAATTTTAAAATTATTGGCTTCACAGAAGAAGTACTATCTGAAGATTTGGTTAAACTAGGGAAAAAATATGATATTCCACTAATTGAGGATATAGGAAGTGGAACTTTTGTTGATTTTTCAAAATATGGATTTGCATATGAGCCTACAGTTCAAGAAAGCATAAAAAAAGGTACTGATGTAGTAACCTTTAGTGGTGATAAAATGCTTGGGGGACCACAAGCAGGAATAATTGTAGGAAAGAAAAAATACATTGATGAAATGAAAAAAAATCAACTTACGAGAGCTCTTAGAATAGATAAAATGACACTAGCTGCACTTGAAGGTACGCTAAAATATTACCTAAGTGAAGAAGAAGCTGTAAAAAATATACCAACTCTTTATATGATATTAAGTCATAAGGAAGAACATAAAAAAAGAGCACAAAGACTTAAAAGAACATTACAGAATAAAGTTAAGGGGTTTAACTTTGAAATACAGGAAGATTATTCTATGGTTGGTGGTGGATCAATGCCTGTGGAGAAAATTCCAACCTATGTAATCAAAGTTCAATGTGAAAAGCTTTCACCGCAAGATCTGGAAAAAAAGCTGAGAAAAAATACAATACCTATAATTATAAGAATAGCAGATAACGCAATAAATATAGATTTAAGAACAATATTGGATAAGGACTTTGACATAATAGTTGATGCTTTTATAAAGCTTGACTCTGAATAGTTTAAATTTCAAGTCTTAAACCCCTATATATAGATAACCATGCCTGAAATTTAACTTATACTCCGGAATATGCTGCCAAACTTCGGCACGTTAAAAACTTTTAATCAGTCTAAAGTTCGTGTTTTTGAAAATCTAAGAAGCTTTGATAAACTCGTACCTCAAACATATCAAAGCTCCTAAGATTTTCAAAAAACACTTCACTAAGACTGATAAAAAAGTTTTTAAATGTGTCTTCAGTTTTGGCAGCATATCCCTACGTATAAGTTAAATTTCAAGTCTTGAACATTATAAAAAGATAAATTGCTTAGTATATGATTAGTTTAAAGTAGGTGATAGTGTGAAACATATTGTAATTGGAACTGCAGGGCATATAGATCATGGGAAAACTACGTTAATAAAAGCCTTAACGGGTAGAGAAACGGATACTTTGAGAGAAGAAAAGGAAAGAGGTATATCAATAAATTTAGGCTTTACATTTTTTGATATAAATTCGGAAAAAAGGGCAGGTATTATAGATGTTCCAGGACATGAGAAATTTATTAAGAATATGCTTGCAGGTGTAAGTGGTATAGATTTAGTTTTATTAGTGATTGCAGCAGATGAAGGTATAATGCCTCAAACTAGGGAACATCTTGAAATCCTTCAGCTTTTAAATATAAAAAAAGGTATAATAGTAATTACAAAGTGCGACTTAGTAGAGGAAGAATGGTTAACTATGATAAAACAGGATATAATAAGTGAGTTTACAGGAACCTTTCTTGAAAATGCACCTATTTATCCAGTCTCATCAAAAACTAAGAAAGGACTGGATTTATTAGTTAAATCTATAGACAAGTTAACTGAAGATATAGAAGCAAAAGATACTCAAGGTCATTTTAGACTTCCTGTAGATAGAGTTTTTTCAATAAGTGGATTTGGAACTGTAGTAACAGGAACAGTATTAAGCGGAACTATTAGAGAAGGTCAGACAATTCAAGTATATCCTTCAAATATTGTAACCAAAGTTAGGGGGATACAAGTACATGAAGAGAACGTGAAACTAGCTGAAGCTGGTGAAAGATGTGCAATTAATATAGCAAATATAAAAGTTGATGATGTAAAAAGAGGAGATGTGATCTCATCACAAAATTTAATGGAAGCATCACTAATGATAGATTGTAAGTTTTACTATTTAAAAAGTGCAGATAAACCATTAAAAAATAGGCAAAGAATAAGGTTGTATCATGGCACTAATGAAATTATGTGTAGGATAGTATTACTAGACAAAGAAGAGCTTAATCCCGGAGAAGAGGGGTATGTACAATTGAGACTAGAAAAGCCTATAACTGCACAAAGAAACGATAGATTTGTAGTGAGAAGCTACTCACCTATGTTTACTATAGGTGGAGGAGCAATAATCAATCCTGTTGCCAAAAAAACAAAAAGATTTGACCTTAAGTATATTGAAGAATTAAAAATAAAAGAAAGTGGAAAAACTGAAAATATAATTGAAAACACCATAAAAAAACTAAGTGAGAAATATCCTAATACTTTAGATATATTGAAAGCTTTAGGAAAAAATGAGGAAAATATTAAATTAGAACTTGAAAGATTAATAGAAGATAATAAAATAGTAAGTTTTGGTGAGGGAGACAGAACTGTGTATATACATAGTGAATTTTTAGCAGACAAAACTCAGCAGCTAGCAACTATGCTAGAAATATATCATAGAGAAAATCCACTAAAACTAGGTATATCAAAAGAAGAGTTAAAGAATAAAGTATTTGGAAAAGTAATTAAGCAAAAAATATATGATGAAATATTAGAATTTTTAAAAGAAAATAATAAGATAAAGATTCATGGAAATTTAGTTTCCTTAAGTAATTTTACAATAATTTATAATGAAAAACAAAAATCTATTAGGGAAAAAATTATAAAGGAATTTATGGTTTCTAAATTTTCACCACCAAAATATAGCGAGCTTCAAGCAGTAGAAAATGATACTAAGAATTTTAAAATGGTATTTGAAGCTTTATTAGATGAGGGAGATCTTATAAAGGTATCTGAAGATTGCTTTTTTCTAAAACAGCATTATGATGAAGCAAAAGAATTTGTTATAAAGTTTATAAAAAGCAGTGGAAGCATATCTATAGGTGATTTTAAAGATGAATTAAATACAAGTAGAAAATATGCAATAGCCCTAATGGAGAATTTTGATAGTATAAAGTTAACTAAAAGGATGGAAGATAAAAGGGTATTATATTAAATAGGCCATTCATTTGCTTGACATGCTGCATTTAATATCGTAAAATGTTTTGGTATGAAGTGAGACCTCGAAATGGTTGCTTATAAAGTTAAGATACAAACCTAGTATTTATATAAGTCATTTACTTGTTATTACTAGAAGATAAATAAAAATATGGGGGTAGATAGGTGCTGGTGTACCTGCCGGTCTTCAAAACCGTGTTGCCGTGCTAAGACCACGACGGGTGGGTTCGATTCCCACATATTCCCGCCATTGAAATTACAGGCTTTGAGAGGATTTTTATGATTCTTTCAAGGCTTTTTTATTTTTATGTAGAGATTTTTTTTAATGAATGTGTGGTTCTATAATAAAACTCTACTGAACTCTTTGTCGGCTCTACCTTATAATAATTATCATACAATTATAGTAGAAGCTCTCTCAATCAAATAGCTCCAGATCTAATGACATATTTTTAGATTAATATATTGCATATTTATTAAAATCAATGTATAATTATACAATAATCTATTAAATTGTCTAAATTGTATAAATTATCTAAATTGCCTTAAACAATAAATTTATGAAAGGTGCTGATATTAATGGAACAAATAGACGTAAATTATACCGACGAACTTATCAATAAATTAGGAGATTCAGTATTGTTTACTACAAATCGACCAAATATTGTAATGGAACGTGGAAAAGGTATGTACTTATGGGATACTGAAGGAAAATGCTATCTTGATTTCATAGGCGGTTGGGCTGTTAACTGTCTTGGACATTGTCCTGATATTGTTAACGAAGTTATGATGAAACAAGCTAAAACACTAATAAATGCTAGTCCTTCATTTTATAATAAACCGATGCTTCAATTTGCAAAGCTACTTACAGATAACTCCTGCTTTGATAGGGTATTTTTTTCCAATAGTGGTTCTGAAGCAAATGAGGGTGCTATTAAGCTTGCAAGAAAATATGGAAAAAAATTTCTTAATGGTGCTTATGAAATAATTACTACGATTAATAGTTTTCACGGAAGAACACTTGCTACAATGTCTGCAACTGGTAAAACAATCTGGGAGAATTTATATGAACCAAAGGTTCCAGGGTTTAAGCATGTACCACTAAATGATATAGATGCTATAAAAGCTTCCATAACCTCAAAAACATGTGCAATTATGCTAGAACCTATTCAAGGAGAAGGTGGAGTAAATGAAGCAGAGAAAGCTTATATTGAAACTATAAGCCATATATGTAAGGAGCATGGAATACTACTGATTTTTGATGAAGTTCAAACAGGCATCGGGAGAACAGGGAATTTATTTGCTTATGAACATTATGAAATTGAACCTGACATAATGACGCTTGCTAAAGGTATAGGAGGAGGTTATCCACTATCTGCATTATTAACCAAAGAAAAGCTAAATATATTTGAACCTGGTGACCAAGGTGGAACTTATTCAGCTCAACCATTAGGAATGGCTGTAGGAATGGCTGTAGTCAACGAAGTTATCAACAAAAAGTTATCTTTTAATGCAAAAATGCAAGGAGCTTATATATTAAGAAAGTTAGATGAATTAAAAGATAAGTATAAACTAAAAAATATAAGGGGTAAGGGATTACTTATTGCATTTGATCTTCCAAGCAGCAAAGGAACTGAAATTGTTGATAAATGCTTACAAGAAGGGCTGATTTTAAATTCACCAAGACCTTCAATTATTCGATTAATGCCACCTTTAATAGTCACTGAAAAAGATACTGATAATATGATTGATATTCTTACTAAAGTCTTAGACTTAACTCTGGAAATAAACTAGCGATTAAATATTAAACAGTTTTTCCACTTCGGACTACTGACAAGTTTAATTCCTTTGTTCACCATATATACTATATCAGTGGTAATGTTTCTGATGTTTTTAAAATTTTGGAATATGATAGGATTAGTAGTATGAAGTTATTATTTCAGAATATAAATTCTATAATCCACCAATCTCACTATAACTTTACACGAGCCCTCAATTATAAAGAGAAAAGTCCTCAACGGGATTACCGTGAGGACTTTTTGTATATGGCAAATATATGAGGATATTTGTGAGTAATATTCTCTTTAGTAAAGGTTGCTTTCTCTAGCTCCCACACATTTTCGTCTATATCAGGAAAGAATGTATCAGAGTCAAATTCTTGAAAAATGTGCGTAATATATAGTTTATCTGCATATGGCAGCATTTGCTCGTATATAGAAGCTCCACCACAAATGAATACTTCTCCCTCTAGTGACATTACTTCATCTATGCTGTGTACCACAGTTACTCCATCAATCTCAATGTTCTTAGTAGTAACTACTACGTTAGTTCTATCAGGCAGTGGCTTAATTGGTAATGACTCATAGGTATTGTATCCCATGACCACAGTATGCTCTTTAGTAACTCTTTTAAAATACTGTAGGTCTTGCTTTATGTGACATAGCAGAGAATTATTATTGCCTATGCCGTTATTTTTAGCTACTGCTGCAATTAAATTTATCATAAATGCTTCTCCTATATTTCTAGTTCAAATTTTAAATTGGGCTTTACTGGCTCATAATCCACCAATTTAAAATCCTCTATGGTAAAAACCTTTGAAACATGTTGCAAAGATATTTGTTAATATATTTATAGATTATAATAATTTTAACATTAAATATATTGAATATAAAGAAATTTTACTCCATAATGTAATATAACCTACGTGAAGAATTACTAACATATTTTAGTTTTCAAGGATAATGTTTTAAAGTGTGGAATATGAATACTACTGGGGGGATATTATGACACGTGAGCAAATCGAAGAAATTTTAAATTCCTTAATAGGTAAAAAAATAGTAATTAAAATGAACTCAAATTACTGCAGTTGTTTAATCAGCATGCAGCCAGAAGCTATAAAATTTTCAGAAGGAATTCGTGAAAGTAAAGTTAGTGATAGCTATATTCAAGAGAGACATATAAGTATAGTAGATAAAAAGGCACATTTTCAGATTGAATATGAAGATGTAGAAAATGTTAAATACAAGGATATTGATATGAAGAAGGTCTACGAACTTCAGTTAATATACAGAGACGGTACTAAAATTCAGTTTTACTCAGAGGAAGCTTTTGGCTAACATAAAATAACTAAAATTAGACAGTTATCAAAACAGTAGGCTTTAAAAATTAATTAAAAGTTATTAAAAACTGTTTTCTTGGAAAAAATATAATTGTATTAAGTCTAAAATTATATTTCAAGGAGGATATATCTTAGAGTTGGTAAGAAAGAATACAATTATTATAACTATAGTTTTACTTCTATATATTATATTTAACAGAAACACAGCATCAGAAATTGTTCGAGGCAGTAATAACATAAACTTAGATCCTAAGAAATACTCAGATTATTATATAGATAGGGTTACTACTTTTAAAAGCTTACAAAATAACAAAAAACAAATAATATTCTTAGGGGATAGCTTAATAGATATTTGTGAATGGGATGAATTGTTTAACAACCCATTAATTAAAAATCGAGGTATAAGTGGAGATACTACATACGGTGTATTAAATAGATTAGATGAAATAACAGAAGCAAAGCCAAAAAAAGTATTTATAATGTTAGGAATAAATGATATAGGCAAAGGAAGGACTACTGAAGCTATAATTATTGATTATAAAAAAATATTAAGTAAAATTAAGAAGGATTCTCCTGATATAGAAATATATGTTCATAGTGTATTACCTATAAATAAAGATATATTTAAAACTAACACAAAGGATGAAGAAATAGTTAACCTAAACTCAGCATTAAAGTCTCTTTGTGAAAAATTACAGGTGAAGTATGTAGATTTGTACTCTTTATTTACTGTATCAGGTAATAAGCTAAATCCTAAGTATACTACTGGAGGAATACATCTAAACGGAAGTGGATATTTAGTATGGAAAGAAGAAATAAAAAATTTTTGTAAATAAAATATTTGATTTTTCACATCATTAATATCATAAATAATTAATATAATAATATCTATTACATATTGTTATGAGCACAATTCTACTATTAAGAATATTTTAGTAGTAGAGGTGGTTTTTTATGGAAAATAAAAATAACGATGAAAACTTAGAATATGAAAAACTTAGTGAAAATAGCGAAGTACATGAATCTAACGAAGCTTATGAAGTTGACGAATTCAATGAAACTAATGAGCTTAACGAAGGCCTTAAGAAAAGTAAAATAAGATGTTTAATGTGCAATAGTTCAGAATGGGCAATTCTAGGTGAAATCCAAAGCTACGAAGTATATTCAAGAGAAAATAATTACGAATCTGAAGAAGAAAATTATATAAATACAGTAAAGATAGAGTGTAAACATTGTGGTCTTGTTTTAGAGTATAATACTAAATATTTTACTGATAAAGAAAAGAGAAAAGTAGTAAAAAAGATTTCAAGAGAAAAAAATATAATCTTTTAAAGCTATTTAAGCCGCTAACGAACAATTACACATATTCGTTAACGGCTTTTTAATTATTGATTATAAATACCTTAATTTCTAATATTATTAAAGTATATTTGTTTTATTACGATTATTTAGAGTATATATAATTAATTAAGTTTATAAGTGTAATAAAATATAGATACCCACAACTTAAATTTAGTTTACACGTAGGGATATATTGCCAATGTTGAAGTCACATTTAAATATTTTTTTATTAGTCTTAGCGAAAATTTGAGCTTTAGGCTAATTAAAAATATTTAACGTGACGAAACATGGCAATATATCCGGTCGTATAAATTAAATTTCGGGCGTGATTATCTATATAGTGCTAACATTTGAATATTATATTAAAATAAATCTTTACAATTATTACATTGTTGTAGAAAGGTGAATGATATGGTTCAGTGGTATAATAGTCCGTGGATAGAAGTAGTGAAAATGCTAGAAAGTAATGTATACTCTGGATTGGACGAAAGACAAGTAGTTGCAAGTAGAGATAGATATGGAAGCAATATAATAAATATCCCTAAGATAGGAGGTATTGTACTGCTAACAATTAAACAGCTAAGAGAACTATGGTTAATAATGATTATTATAGGTGCCATATTTTTTTTGTTTTTTAGGGAATTTTCTTTAGGTCTTATATTCTTATTAGTAGTTGGTATAAACTGTTTTTGTACTGCATTAGATGAGTATAATAAAGAAAAGGATTTAAAAGAGCTACACAAACTAAATATGGGTTTAGCTAGAGTTATAAGAGGCGGTAGGATATTAAGCATACCTATTAATGAGTTAGTAGTAGGAGATATAGTAATTGTATCAAAAGGAGAAAGTGTTCCAGCTGATTTAAGAGTTGTGGAAAGTAATGATTTAAAAGTTAATGAAACTTCAGTAACAGGAGAAAAGTTTATTTCAGAAAAATATGAGACTAAGATAGAGGATAAAGAAATAGCTCTTTCAGATATGAAAAATATTTTGTTTAAAGCATCAGTGGTTGTTAATGGTAGTGGTACAGGTGTAGTTATTGCTATAGGTATGAATACTCAGATATCTAATATAACTAGGTTATTTTTAGAAGAAAAACATAGCATTAATTCGTTAAATAAAAGAGTTAACAAATTACTTAATATATTTGTATTAGCTTCTGTTATTTGCTTATGCTTTGATATTGGATTAAGTATATCGGCAAAGGATCAATGGCAATATATTGCTAAGCGTTCAAGTACTTATATACTAAGTGTAATACCCTTTGGAGTAATAATTTGTATTTATATTGCTTCGTTAGTTTTAAATAAAATTATGAGGAAAAAGAATATTATTTTTAAAGATTTAACTACAATTGAAAAGTTATCCTTTATATCTGCTATTTGCACTGATAAAATTGGAGCTTTATCAGGTAACGAAATGAAGGTAAGTAAAATATATAGTAATGGAATGTATATAGGTTCCAAAGATAGCATGTTAAAGAGTGGTATAAGTGGGGATGAAAATGAAAACCTATATAGAATAATGAATATAGGATTACTTTGTAATGATACAAAGTTTAATTTAGGTATATTAAAAAATTCTAAGGATGATTTAATGGAAATTGCTTTAGTAAGATTTGGTTTTGAAAATGGAATAGATAAAAGAAAATTAGATATGGAACATCAAAGGGTAATAAATATATCTTTTGATACTGAAAGAAGAATAATGACATCAGTAAATAAGATTGACAAGAATTATAGAGCTAATATTAAAGGTGCCGTGGATTCACTGATAACACGTTGTACTCATGTAATGAAAAATGGTATTGAGATGGAAATAACCGATGAAGACGTAGAAGCTATAAAAAATGCAGATCTAAGTATGTCTAATGATTGCCTATCTGTAATTGGATTTGCTTATAGGAATTTTAATTATGAGCCTAGTCTTAAAGAAAATATAGAGAGCCATTTAGTATTTGTTGGATTGGTAGGTTTTGAAAATACCCTTAAGGAAGATGCTTTAGACTCTATAAAAAAATGCAAGGAGTTGTGTATAAGACCCATTATATTAACTGAAGATAACAAGCTTACAGCTTTTGCTATTGGTAAGAAAATTGGAACTGTATCAGGACTTCAAGAAATATTATCAGGAGTAGAAATCGATAATATGAATGATGAAGAGTTCCAACGTATAGGTAACAAAGTAGGAATTTTTTCAAGAATAACCTCAAGAAACAAAATCAAAATAATAAAAGCATTAAAAAGTTATGGATATGTGACAGCTTTAACGGGGATGAAACTCACAGATTTACCAGCGTTAAAAACGGCTGATATTGGAATAACTACTTCTGTT
This sequence comes from Clostridium sp. DJ247, assembly GCF_014231265.1. Taxonomy (NCBI): domain Bacteria; kingdom Bacillati; phylum Bacillota; class Clostridia; order Eubacteriales; family Clostridiaceae; genus Clostridium; species Clostridium sp. DJ247. The sequence continues at coordinate 93,545 of NZ_JABAIW010000004.1, forward strand.
AGTAGTATTGTAAAGAAGTTATCAGATATATTTTTATTAGATATAGATTTTATGAAGTTACTTAATATGGTTGAAGATTCAAGAAAAATAGTAAGCACTATGAAAAAAATTATTGCATATATTTTTACTTGTAGTGTTTCTATGGTTATATTTTTAACTCTTATCTATGCCGGAAGATATGAGGTGCCCTATATAATAATAGAAACATTTTGGATAAACAGTTTTATAATGATACTATCGTCTTTAGCTTTAATTTTTCAATATGAAGAAGAAACGGCCTATTGCTTTAATTCTCCAATAAATATAAACTTTATAAAACAAAGACTTCCTTTTGTTATTTTTAATGGAAGTTTTATAGGCTTAGGTGGGTTTTTTACGTTTATACTAATGTATAACAAAGGTCTAGAACTGGCACAAGCATGTGCTTTTACTATAATAAATTTAGGAATTATAATTTTTATTTATAGTTTTTCAAACAAGCTGTTTTTTAAAAATGTTAAAACTAATTTGTTAATACTACTTAACCTAATGCTGCAGATTGCAATTATATTATTTTTTTATGGCAAAGTAGTTATATATAACATAAAGTATTTAAAAGGCATAGGGATTTTTATATTAATATGGTTTGTAATAAATTTATTTAATAAATTTGATAAAAATGACTACTAGGATTAAGCCTTTTGCTGTTTGGTTAGAATAGCAAAAGGAGGTGACTTAAAGTGGTAAAACCCCTGGTGTATTACGCAATTTCATTTTTTGTGTCTTGTATTTTCATGTTAATATTGCAGGAAAATGTTTTTATAGGTGCGGTTATTGCTGCATCTTTTTTTGCAGTACTTTTTTTTACTCTAGATAAAAGAGTATTTGCTATAAGTATAGTTTTTTTCTTAACAGCAATAATAAGTTTTCAATTGTATTTTAGCATAGAGGTTCCTAATATCATAGAAGTAAGAATAACACAAAAATTTGGCTATAACTGGCTTGGTGAATATAAAGGACGAAAGCTGATAATAAGCGGTAAAATAAATAAGTTAGAGGAAGGTAAAAAAATTAAAGCATATGGAAAATTTGATTATAACAAGCAATATTCAAGAGGAATTATTGGAAAATATAATGTGCTAAAATATGAAAGTTTAAATAAAGACTTTGTTAGTTATTTTTATAGTATTAAGAAAAATATACACTATTCTTTTCAACAACAGCTAGGAGAGGAAAAGTCGGCACTTATAATGGCACTGTGTTATGGAGATACAGGCTATCTTTCCCAAAGTCAAAAGGAAGAATTTAAAAAGTTAGGTGTATATCATGCTGTTAGTGTTTCTGGTTTTCATATGGCAATTATTTATAAAATATTAGAAATGTTTTTGGGATTGAAAATTTCTATATTAGTTTCTTTTTTATATTTAATTTTTACTGGAATTCAAGCTGCAACTTTAAGAGCATTTATAATGATATTAGTATTTAAGTTTTCAAAAAAACTATGTAAAAATTATGATCCTATATCTTCACTGAGTTTGGCAGCTTTAATAATACTGTTAAATAAACCTTTTTATGCGGCGAATATAGGATTTGGACTATCCTTTCTAGCAACCTTAGGAATATTAATATATTATAAAAGAATGGTAAGAGTTATGTATAAGCTCCCTGTTAAGCTAAGTGAAAGTTTAGGTATAACACTTAGTTCTCAGGTATTTACCATACCATATACGGCATTTACAATTCAAAATTTTAGTGCTGGTTTTATACTGGGAAATACTTTATTACTACCTATGTATTCTGTTTTAGTTATATTAGGAAACATAACTTTATTAATGTGTTCTATAAAACCTGTATTTATTTTATTTTCAAAAGCCTTAAATTTAATTTTAACGGCATTAGAAGGTGCTAACTATCTACTATTAGATTTATCACCTAGTACCAGCTATCTAGGTTACTTTGAAGGTATAGCTTTTGTATTAGTTTATTTTAGTTTTATTATGTATAAATATGGATATGAAAAATATAAGTATCTTCCTGTATTTATTCTTTTTTCATTTGTACTGAACAGTTATAGTTTTGTTCCATTTATATATTATACAAGGTTTCATGGAGGAGAGGGTGTTACTGTAAAATATAAAAATCAAAGTACCATGATATGTAATTATGACATAAGTTCAGCCAAGGAGGTTATTAGTCTTAAAGATGAAATGGATATAAAAAGAATTGTTACTAATCCTGATGCAGATACTTTAGTAAAAATAGATAGAAATTTTTACATAAAGGTTTTAGAACAGAATTATAAAGATAAAAATGTTAAACAAAAAGTCCTTGGCGAAAGTAATATATTCTTAAAGAATTATAAAAATTATAAGGAGATAAGTGTAATTAAATCTGATTATACCAGTGAAGCTTTTAAAAATAATATTCCAAATAATTCTTTAAATAAAGTAGGATATATAAATAATAACAGTGGCTCTTTATATGTTATAATGTTCAATAGAATGTTAAAGATAAAGTGAAATTGAATGAGTTGAAAACTTAAATTATACGTAGGGATATGATACCAATCCTGACTAACGATTGGTATCATATTCCGGAGTATAATTTAAGTTTTCACTGGAAAATTCCATATATAGTAGCTTGCTTATAGTGAGAGGTGTTAAAAATGATAGATATATTTGCTCTTCAACAAAATATAAAGCAGAACAAAATAGAGAACTGTTATGTATTATGCGGTAGTGATGAACAGTTAATAAAAGAAGGGGTAAGTTCTATTGTCAACAAAGTTATAGATAAAAATTTTATGGAATTAAATTATGTAAAATTTGATGGTAATTCCGTAGAAAGCTTTGATACAATAGTTAATGCTTGTCAAACCTTACCCTTCATGAGTGAAAAAAAGGTAGTGCTTATATATAGAGCTGCTTTTATTCAGGATGAAAAGAGTGGAAACAGTAAACTTTCAAGCGATAAAGCATTCAATGAAATACTTAACTATGTAGATAAGATTCCTGAACATTGTGTGCTTATAATATATGATGTATTTAAAAGTAAGCGTGATAAACCAGGGAAAAGAATAAATAAACTGGATAAGAAAGTTTCTGTAGTTAAGGCTGATAAAATAAAAGGCCTACAATTAGAAAACAAAGTAAAGAATTTTTTCGAAATTAGAAATAAAGATATAGGGAAAATAGAATTAAAAATTTTCTGTGATTTAATGGAAGAAAATAACTTGAGCAGTATTGAAAATGAGGTAGAAAAGCTTTGCTGTTATGTAGATGATAGAGATATAACAAAGGAAGATATCAAAAGTTTATTCTTAAAAAGTAGTGATGACGATATTTTTGATTTAGTTAATCCTATATCGCATAAGAAAGTTAAAGAAGCTTTAGAAGTTATGAATGAACTTATATATAGAGGTGAAAAGATTCCTTATATTTTGAATATGGTTGAAAGACAGTTTAACTTATTGTTTAGAGTAAAACTTGGAATACAGTGTGGTAAGAATAAACAAGAAATTATAAAAGAATTAGGTAGATTTAATGTAAGGTCTGAATATGCAGTAGATATGCTTATAAAACAAAGTAAGAAATTTACATTAAGGCAAATACAACATGCACTAGAGCTTTGTATCAATACAGAACAAAAAATGAAGAGCTCATCTTTAAATGAAAAAACAGAACTGGAACTGTTAATTATAAATGCAATAGCAGGGTAAGAAGAATAAAGTGAAACTTGAATCAGATGGGGTTTCATATAAAGATGGGAGTATTAGAGCGGGTAGTTATCAGATAAAATAAATAACCGGTTAACATATAACCGGTTCATTTATTAAGCGCTTAGGTTATTTAATTTTGCTGCTAATCTTGATTTGCTTCTTGCTGCTTTATTTTTATGTAATACGCCCTTTGAAGCAGCCATATCTAACGCTTTAACAGCAGATACGAAAGCAGTTTTAGCTGTTTCAACATTGCCACCTTCAACAGCAACTAAAAATTTCTTTATAACAGTTTTTAATGCTGATTTGATCATTTTGTTTTGAAGAGTTTTAGTTTCAGTAACTTTTATTCTTTTCTTAGCTGATTTTATATTTGCCATAGTTTCACCCCCTTATATTTTTATAGGGTCTCAACAGCTTTGGGGAAATTCGCTAGTGAGTCTCATTTATTCAACAAATGATATTATAGCATTAAACTTTGTGTACTTCAAGCATAATTTTAATTAAACATTATAATTAATAGAAATGAAATTAAATTATGTTTTGAACTTTGATGTAAACATTATATTTCCTGTTATTTAAAGGGGAATATGAATATAAATTAAGGAAAACCTAATAACAAATTAATTTGTTATTAGGAGAGTGAAGTTATGATTAGTATAAGAACAGATCTGGCAGTAGAAGCTAAAGAGATTTATCAAAAAGAAAACAATGGGGATATATCTGGAGTGGAAGTAGAAGAAAGTCAGGAAGGAGATATAAAGATAACCAGTGTTAAAATAACAAATGACATTGGGGAGAAAATGATGAGAAAGCCAAAAGGTACATATATAACTATTGATATGCCTCGCTTTACTCATTATGATGGGGAAACTATGGATGAGGTTAGTAGAGCTTTAGGAAAAACTCTGTCTGATATGGTTAAAATTGATGATAGTATGACTGCATTAGTAGTTGGATTAGGAAATTGGAACATAACTCCAGACGCATTAGGTCCTAAAGTTGTATCTAAGCTTATGGTAACCAGGCATTTAAAACAACTTGTACCAGATCAAATTGATGAAAGAATAAGACCAGTATGTGCTATAGCTCCAGGAGTTTTAGGGTTAACTGGAATAGAGACCGGAGAAATTATAAAAGGTGTTGTAGATAAAATCAAACCCAATTTAATAATATGTATAGATGCATTGGCTTCAAGAAAAATGGAGAGAGTAAATTCTACTATACAAATAGGAAATACTGGGATTTCACCAGGGTCAGGAGTAGGAAATAAGAGAATGGAGATAAGTGAAGAAAGGTTAGGTATACCTGTTATTGCTATTGGGGTGCCAACGGTTGTAGATGCGGCAACTATGGCAAATGACACTATAGATATGGTTTTAGATCAAATGATAACTCAGTCAAAGCAGGGGGGACAATTTTATAATATGCTAAAATCTATAAATAAAGACGAAAAACAGAGAATGATTCAGGAAATATTAGATCCGTACGTGGGAAATCTCATGGTAACACCTAAAGAGGTAGACTTGGTTATAGACTCCGTCTCTAAGGTTATTGCTAATGGCATAAATATAGCTCTTCAACCAGCCTTAGAGTTGGAAGACATAAATAGATTTCTTAGTTAGTGTGGTGCACGGTTAAAATTTAACTTATACGACCGGATATGTTGACAAACTTCAGCACGTTAAAAACTTTTAATCAGTCTAAAGTTCGTGTTTAAGAAAATCTAAGAACCTTATATAAACTCGCTGCACTCAAACATATATAAGGTTCTAAGATTTTCTAAAACACTTCGCTAAGACTGATAAAAAAGTTTTTAAATGTGCTTTCAGTTTTGTCAACATATCCCTACGTATAAGTTAAACTTCCACTTTCGAACTATAAGTAGGGCTTAAAATCGGAAATTTAGTTTATATTAAGTAATAAATTTAAGAGACCTCTCATATAAATCTAATGTGGATTAACACTACCATAAGTAGATTTACATGAGAGGGGGGAAACTGCTTTGAATTAGTTCATAGCGGTGCAATTATTGAACTACAGAAAGATAAATAAGGTAAATGTAAATAATGATTTTAAAGTAAAGGCTTGTACTTTAATGATAAGCTTAATTTTAGTGATTATTTTACCTTGTATGGTTAGGGCAAACTCTTATAACAGTAATACAAAGGGAAATATGTTATATGTTCAGCTGTTAAATTATGCTATGCCTGTGATTAAGGCTACTGCTTTCAACGAAGATGATATGGCAGAGAGTAATTTTACTATAACTCGCTTTATGTTAAGTATGGTTGGTTTAGATTTAAATAATCCTTTGTCCGTGCTTAACAGAGAAATAGCTTTTATTGGACCTAATAATGGAGATAACGGTAGTTCGGTGAATGTGAGTTTTAATCATTTTAAGTTAGATGATAAGCAAATATCAAAGATTGATGGAAATATAAATTCAAATAATACTCAGGATTTAAGCTTAGAAAACAAAGTTGTAAATGTATATGACCCTAAGCTGAAGAAGACTATTAATGCTAATAAACCTGAAGTATTGATATATCATACTCATACTACAGAAAGTTATAAACCTGGAAAACCAGATAGTTTTGATAATACTCAGAATGTTGTGGCTGTTGGTGATGCATTAATTAATGAACTTCAGTCTAATTATGGTATATCATCAATAAATGATAAAACAGTTCATAATGCAGAAGCCTATAACCAGAGTTATGCTAGATCAGTGGTAACTTTAGATAAATATTTAAGTGAATATAAAGATTTTAGATTGATAATAGATATGCATAGAGATTCAGTTGAAAATAAAAAAGCTGTTACAATAAAAATGAATGGGGAAAATGTAGCAACCTTTGCGTTAGTTATGTCTAGAAAAAATCCTCATTTTGAAAAAAATATGGCACTGGCCAATAAGATAATGGATGTCTCTAATAAGTTATTTCCTGGTTTTTGCAAAGGTGTTATATATTATAATTATGGTACTAGATATTTTAATCAAGATAGAAGCAACAATGCTGTTTTAATAGAAGTAGGTGCAGATATTAATACCAGTGAAGAGGCAAAAGCATCTGCAAAATATCTTGCTAGAATCATAGCTGAGGTCTTAAATAAATAAAACTTATTGTAAAATATTACGAGAAATTGAATAAAAAATATAAAAAAGCACATCCTTAATGATAGGTAAAATAAGAGTTTTTAATTCCTATTAGGGGGTGCTTTTTTATGGTAAAAAGCAAAATTAAGGGTATTCTATTAATTACTTTCATCTGTTTAATGATAGTATTTTATGGGTTTATAGTTATCAGTGGAAGCTTGCCTAAGTTTATAAAAGACAGGTCTGCACTAAAGATAAATTATAATTTGTCTCCTTTTGATTTTACAGTAGATATAAATGATTATTCATTATATGTAAACCAAAAAGTTTTTATAAATGTAAAAAATGGCTCTGTGAGATTATTTAATAATATAGAAAGTAGTATACATAATAGTGTAAATAGTGTTATGAATAGGACTTCTCAAGTATATAAAAGTATGGAAGATCAGATTAGGGAGGTATTTCAAAATAGAGTAAAATAACTTACATACAATGTACTTTTCACTGTAATGCTCTTATGTTATAATGTACTATGGCTATTTATATAGTGAGATAATACTAAGATTTGCAAGGTTGTGCAAATCTTTTAAATTGTAATTAATAATGGAGGGTAAAATCATATGCAGAGCGAAAGACAAAAGTATATAAGAAATTTTTCAATAGTTGCTCATATAGATCATGGTAAATCTACACTTGCAGATAGATTAATAGAAAAAACAGGTACCCTTACGGAAAGAGAGATGGACTCACAGGTACTTGATAATATGGAGCTAGAAAAGGAGAGAGGAATAACTATTAAATCACAAGCTGTAAGGCTTGTTTATAAAAGGCCAAACGGTGAAGAGTATATTTTAAATCTAATAGATACTCCGGGACATGTAGATTTTAATTATGAAGTTTCAAGAAGCTTAGCGGCTTGTGAAGGTGCAATACTTGTAGTAGATGCTACTCAAGGAATACAGGCGCAGACCTTAGCTAACTGCTATCTTGCTTTAGATCATGATTTAGAAATAGTTCCTGTAATAAATAAGATAGATTTAGCTAGTGCAAGACCAGATGAGGTAAAAAAGGAAATTGAGGATATTATTGGTATAGAAGCTAGTGATGCCCCAATGGTTTCTGCTAAGACTGGTTTAAATATTGAAGATGTATTAGAAGCTGTAGTTGAAAAAGTGCCAGCACCTACTGGCGATGAAAATGATCCACTAAAAGCACTTATATTCGACTCTTATTATGATAGTTATAGAGGTGTTGTATGTCATATAAGGGTTAAAGAAGGAACTATAAAGCCAGGCACACAGATAAAGCTTATGGCAACAGGGAAGGTGTATGAAGTTGCTGAAACGGGAATATTTGTACCTAGATATATGTCTATACCAGAACTTAAAGCTGGTGATGTTGGATATTTTACAGCCTCTATTAAGAATGTAAGAGATGCTCGTGTGGGTGATACGGTAACAGAAGCAAAAAGACCTGCATCTGAAGCATTAGAAGGCTATAGACCAGCAGTTCCTATGGTTTATAGTGGTATTTACCCTGTAGATGGTGCAAAATATGGAGAATTGAAAGAAGCCTTAGAAAAGTTACAGGTAAATGACGCTGCCTTAGCTTTCGAGCCAGAAACATCTATAGCCTTGGGATTCGGATTTAGATGCGGATTTTTAGGTCTTCTACACATGGATGTTATACAGGAAAGAATAGAAAGAGAATTTAATTTAGAAATTATAACAACAGCACCATCTGTTATATATAAGATTGGAAAAAATGATGGGTCTGTTATTGAGCTTACAAATCCAACAAATCTTCCAGACCCAACGGAAATAAAATATATGGAAGAACCTATAGTGAAAGCAGCAATAATTACTCCTTCTGATTATGTAGGAGCGGTTATGGATCTTGCACAAAATAGACGTGGAACCTTTAAAGACATGCAATATATAGATACTACTAGAGTTACTCTAAATTATGAAATACCATTAAATGAAATAATATATGATTTTTTTGATGCTTTAAAGTCTAGGAGTAGAGGATATGCTTCTTTGGATTACGAATTAGCAGGCTACAAAGAGGCTAAATTAGTGAAATTAGATATACTCTTAAATGCAGATGTAGTAGATGCATTGTCTATGATAGTTCCTCAGGAGAGAGCATATGATAGAGGAAGGTCTATAGCTGAAAAGCTAAAAGAAATAATACCAAGACAGATGTTTGAAATACCTATTCAAGCAGCTGTAGGAGGAAAAGTTATAGCTAGAGAAACAGTAAAAGCTATGAGGAAAGACGTTTTAGCTAAGTGCTACGGAGGAGATATAAGTAGAAAGAAAAAGCTTCTAGAAAAGCAGAAGGAAGGTAAAAAGAGAATGAGACAGGTAGGTTCTGTTGAAGTTCCACAAGAGGCATTTATGGCTGTGTTAAAAACAGAAGATTAAAATGCTGAAATATATTATTTGAATAGTTGGTGTTTTTATGGATAAAAAATATGGTGTTACTAAAAAATCTGAAGAAACTGCTTTATATATTCATATCCCTTTTTGTAAACAAAAGTGTTTATACTGTGATTTTCCGTCATTCTGTGGAAAAGAAAGACTTATGATAGATTATTCAAAGGCTTTAGCTAAAGATATAGAAAGTATTGGTCATAGAAAAGTTAATACCATATTTGTAGGTGGGGGTACTCCCACCTATTTATCTTTAGAGGCTTGGGAAAATATAGGTCAATCTATAGATAACTTATATAAAAGTAATGAGTTAGAATTTACCGTAGAAGGAAATCCAGGAACCTTTAGTGCCGAAAAACTTATGTATTTAAAGAAACTAGGAGTAAATAGACTTAGTATAGGACTTCAAGCTTGGGATAACTCAACTTTAAAAGACATAGGAAGAATACATACTGTTGAGGAATTTATTCATGGTTATAAGCTAGCTAGGGAATTAGGCTTTAACAATATAAATATAGATTTAATGTTTGGGTTACCTAATCAAAGCTTGGATAGCTGGAAAAGAACTTTAGAAAATGTTGCTGCATTGTCTCCAGAACATATCTCTTGTTATAGTTTAATAATTGAAGAGGGTACACCTTTTGAAAAGATGTATCACAACGGAAGTCTGAGTTTGCCAAGTGAAGAAGTAGAAAGGGAAATGTATAGGTACGCAGTAAATTTTTTAAGATTAAATGGATATAATCAGTATGAAATATCAAACTTTGCAATGCCAGAAAAAGAATGCAAACATAATCTAGTATATTGGAATTTAGGCAATTATATAGGGTGTGGAGCAGCTTCACATTCGTATATAGATGGTTATAGGTATAGAAAAACTGAAAATATAGAAGAATATATAAAGGTTATTAATTCGTATAAAGATATAAAATTAGATAAGCATAAGAATTCAATAAAAGATGATATGGAAGAATTTATGTTTATGGGGCTAAGAAAAATAAATGGTATTTCTATTGAGGAGTTTCAAAATAGATTTAACAAAGATATTTTTGAAGTTTATGAAAGTGTAATAAAAACATATTTAGATAATGGCATGATAGTTAGAAAAAATAATAGATTATATTTAAGTGCCAGAGGAATAGAGGTATCTAACAGTATAATGTGCGATTTTATTTTAAGTTAATATAAAATCATAATGCGATTTTAAGAGAAAAACGAAGAAAAAGATAAGCTTTTGAATATAATTAAGAAAATTATTTTATATAACTTAATAAACTGATTTAAGTGAGGTTGACAAATAAAATTATGAGTGATATTTTTTAATCATAGCAATTAGCACTCAATAACACTGAGTGCTAATAAAGAGGTGATATTATGGAAATGGATGAAAGAAAGATAAGAATACTTCAGGCTATAATAAATGATTATATAAATACAGCTGAGCCTGTGGGATCCAGAACCATAGCAAAAAAGTATGATTTAGGTATTAGTTCAGCTACTATAAGAAATGAAATGGCTGACTTAGAAGACATGGGATATTTAGAGCAACCGCATAGTTCTGCGGGTAGAAGACCTTCCAATAAAGGTTATAGGTTGTATGTAGATAGACTAATGCAAATACCAAATTTAACAGTAGAAGAGCAGTATGCAATTAAGGAACTAATTATTGATTCAGCATTATTTGAAATAAATAAGATAATAAGACAGACTACATCTTTGTTATCTGAGCTCACAAAACTTACATGTATAGTAAAAACACCTTCTTTAAACACAAGCTATATAAAGCATATACAGCTTATAAACATAGACTCTAATAATATTTTATTGGTAATAATAACAGGTAGTGGTATAATAAAAAACAATATTATAAGAGTTGGAAAAAATGTAAGTCCTGATTTATTGGTTAAGCTAAGTAATATATTGAATGCTAGGCTAAGAAATCTAAACTGTGACCAAATAAACCTTGAGGTTATAAATAACCTTAGAAAGGACTTGGAAGGTCATGAAGATATATTCAGTGCTATAATACCGGTATTGTATGAGAGCTTAAGTAATAGAAACACTAATGAAATTTATACAGAAGGTGCAGTGAATATGCTTAATTACCCGGAATTTAAGGACATAGATAAGGCAAAAGATTTTTTATCATTGTTAGATAACAAAGATAAAATAAATAGTTTGTTAAATGGTGAATCAAGTATTTCCGTAAAAATAGGTACAGAAAATTATACTGAAGGTGCCGAGGATTGTAGTGTGGTTTCGGCAGTTTATAATTTGAAGGATAAACCTATAGGTGAAATAGGTATAATAGGACCTACTAGAATGCAATACTCAAAAGTTATATCTATATTATCTAATGTGGTTAAAGAACTTAACATCATGTTAAATCATATATATTATGATGATAGATAACATTCATTTTAAAACAAATAAACAATTTATAAATGCTAGATTGGAGGGTTTGTTGAAATGTTCAACGACGAGGATAAAAAGATTGAAGAGCCTATAGAAAGCAGCACTCAGGAAGATATACAAAATTCTAAATCTGCAGAATCTAATTCTGAGAAAATCAATAATGAAGAAAAAGAACAATCTTTAAATGAGGATACCGTAAATGAAAAGATGGATGCAGAAGAAGGTGAAAATTCTATAGATGTTTTACAATCCTTATTAGAGGGATTAAGACAAGAAAATATTAAAGTAAAAGATGAAAATGAAGCCTTGAAAGATAGATTAGCTAGAACAGCAGCCGAGTATGAAAACTTTAGAAAAAGAACAGTAAAAGAAAAAGAAGGCATATATACGGATGCTTGTGAAGATGTATTAACACAAATACTTCCTATTCTTGATAACTTAGAAAGAGCTGTATCTGTAGATGGAAATATTGACGACTTGAAAAAAGGAATAGAAATGACTTTAAGGCAATTTAACACTTCACTGGAAAAATTAAATGTTGAAGAAATAGAATCTTCTGGTGAGTTCAATCCACATCTTCATAATGCTGTAATGCATATAGATGATGAACAGTATGGAAAGAATCAAATAGTTGAAGTATTTCAAAAAGGTTATAAAAGAGGTGATAAAGTTTTAAGATACAGTATGGTTAAAGTTGCAAATTAACTAATACAACATAGTAATTTTTAGCTTAGAATATTATACTTAAACAAAAAACTTTGTTTACTAAATGTAACTTAACGTTAAAAAATTTTTAAGGCAAATGAGTTTCATATGATATAAAAACAATCTTTAATTACTAAATCAGAATACATTTTAAATACTAGGAGGTATATTAACATGGCAAAAGTAATAGGTATTGACTTAGGAACAACTAACTCTTGTGTAGCAGTTATGGAAGGTGGAGAACCAGTAGTTATAGCAAATGCAGAAGGTGCAAGAACAACTCCATCAGTAGTATCATTCCAAGCAAATGGAGAAAGACTTGTAGGTCAAGTTGCAAAAAGACAGTCAATAACAAATCCAGATAAAACAATAATATCAATAAAAAGACATATGGGAACAAACCATAAAGAAAGTATAGATGGAAAAGAATATACTCCTCAAGAAATATCAGCTATGATACTTCAAAAAATCAAAGCTGATGCAGAGGCTTATCTTGGAGAAAAAGTAACTCAAGCTGTTATAACAGTTCCAGCTTACTTTAATGACAGCCAAAGACAGGCTACAAAAGATGCTGGTAAAATTGCAGGACTTGAAGTATTAAGAATAATAAACGAACCAACTGCAGCATCACTTGCTTATGGTTTAGATAAAATGGATACTAACCAAAAAATATTTGTATATGACCTTGGTGGTGGTACTTTCGACGTATCTATCCTAGAATTAGGTGATGGTGTATTTGAAGTTAAATCTACAAATGGTGATACACGTCTTGGTGGAGATGATTTCGATGAAAAAATAATGAACTATATAGCTGATACCTTTAAAGCGGAAAATGGAATAGATTTAAGAAATGATAAGATGGCTCTACAAAGATTAAAAGAAGCAGCAGAAAAAGCTAAGATTGAGTTATCAGCTTCAACTCAAACCAACATAAATCTTCCATTTATAACTGCAGATGCAACAGGTCCAAAGCATATAGATATAAATTTAACTAGAGCTAAATTTAATGAGTTAACACATGATTTAGTTGAAAGAACTATTGAACCAATGAGAAAAGCGTTAAATGATGCTGGTCTTACAATTGATCAGATAGATAAGATTGTACTTGTTGGTGGTTCAACAAGAATTCCAGCAGTTCAAGAGGCTGTTAAGAATTTTACAGGAAAAGAACCATCAAAGGGAGTTAATCCAGATGAATGTGTTGCTGTAGGTGCAGCTATACAAGCTGGTGTTCTAACTGGAGATGTAAAAGACATATTACTTCTAGATGTTACACCATTAACACTTGGAATAGAAACATTAGGTGGAGTTGCTACTGCTCTAATCACAAGAAACACAACTATACCAACTAAAAAGAGTCAAGTATTCTCAACTGCTGCAGATGGTCAGACTTCTGTTGAAATTCACGTTGTTCAAGGTGAAAGACAAATGGCTGCAGATAACAAGACTTTAGGAAGATTTACTCTATCAGGAATAGCTCCTGCTCCAAGAGGAATTCCTCAAATAGAAGTTGCTTTTGATATAGATGCTAATGGTATAGTTAATGTATCAGCAAAAGATAAGGGAACAGGAAAAGAAGCTAACATTACAATTACTGCATCAACAAATTTATCAAGTGATGAAATAGATAATGCAGTAAAAGAAGCTGAAAAGTTTGCTGAAGAAGACAAAAAGAGAAAAGATTCAATAGAAGTTAAAAATAATGCTGACCAAGTTGTTTATCAAACAGAAAAAACACTAAAGGATTTAGGAGATAAGGTTTCAGCAGAAGATAAAGCTACTATAGAAGATAAAATTAAAGCAGTTAACGCAGTTAAGGATGGTACAGATTTAGAGGCTATAAAGAAAGCTACTGAAGATTTAACTCAAACATTCTATGGAATATCATCAAAGATATATCAAGCTGCTGGTGAACAAGGAGCACCTGGTGCTGGATTTGATCCAAATAACATGGGTGGAGAAAACACAGATACAAAAAAAGATGATAATGTAGTAGATGCTGATTTTAAAGTTGAAGATGATAAGTAATTTTTTCTTCTTCACGCTTTAAAAGAAAGTGTGTATAATATATATTGAAATGCTTAAGGGAGGGTATATATCCTTCCTTAATTTTAAGTATAAAACTAAACATAAAGTAATAAGTTTTGAAGCTTTGGAATTAAAACTTTTTTAGTTCTTAGTTATCATACTTATATATAGGTGGTGAAATAATTAGGATGGCAAAAAAAGATTATTATGAAATACTTGGAGTAGATAGAAGTGCAAGTGAAGAAGATATAAAGAAGGCATTTAGAAAGTCAGCCCTTAAGTACCATCCAGATAGAAACCCAGGTGATAAGGAAGCAGAGGAAAAATTTAAAGAGCTAAATGAAGCTTATCAGGTGCTTTCAGATCCAGAAAAAAAATCTCGCTATGACCAATTTGGTACTGCTGATTTTAATGGATCAGGCTATGAAGGTGGCTTTGGGGGATTCGATTTCTCTGAGGGGGGAGGCTTTGGTGGCTTCGGTGATATATTTGAATCTTTCTTTGGTGGTGGATTCTCTGGGGCAGGAAGAAAAAGAAGAAATGGTCCTGAAAAAGGATCAGATTTAGAATATACATTAAATTTAACCTTTGAAGAAGCAGTTTTTGGAACTGAAAAAGAAATTAGCGTAACAAGAAATGAAAACTGTGAAAAATGTAATGGAACAGGTGCAAAACATGGCAGTCATCCAAAAACTTGTGATAAATGTGGTGGAACAGGTCAAGTAAGAACTCAAAGGAATACTCCATTAGGAAACTTTGTAAGTATGAGTACCTGTGATAAGTGTGCGGGAAAAGGTAATGTAATAACAGATCCTTGTACTGAGTGCAAAGGTAAAGGTAAGATAAGAAAACAAAGAAAGATAAAGATAAATGTTCCAGCGGGAGTAGATACTGGAAACGTAATGCCTTTAAGAGGGCAAGGAGATCATGGTAACAATGGTGGTCCAGCTGGTGATTTATATATAAGCCTTAGAGTAGCACCACATAATGTATTCAAAAGAAAAGGCTTCGACATATATATAGATACTCATATCAGTTTTTCAAAAGCTACTATTGGTACAGAACTAAAGGTTCCAACAGTTGATGGGGATGTTAAATATGATGTACCATCAGGAACCCAACCAGGTACTATATTTAGATTAAAAGGAAAAGGTGTTCCAAAGATAAATGGACATGGTAGAGGCGATCAATATGTAAATATAATAGTTGATGTTCCTAAAAGTCTAAATCAGAAACAAAAAGAAGCTTTATTAATGTTTATGGAAGCTAGCGGTGAGCTACCAGAAGAAGAAAGTGGTAAAAAATCTTTCATGGATAAGCTAAAAGATACTTTCAAGTAACTAAAACTTTGTTTCCTTGTACAAGGAAACAAAGTTTTTTTATAGCATACTATATTATTTAATAGATTATTAGATTAAGTAGGTTATAATAATAACTGAGTTTATAAAAGCAACGTGGAGGTTGATTATATGGATAAAGAATGGATAGAAGTGACAATTGTTACAAGTAGCGAAGCTGTGGAAGCTGTGTCAGGAATATTATATAATACTGGTGTAAAAGGGGTTTCTATAGAAGACCCAGAAGATATAGAATTTAAGAAAAAAAATCCTGGAGATTGGGACTATTTTGATGAAACACTTTTAGAAGTAAAAGAAGGAGCAATTGTAAAGGGATATTATAAACAAGATGAAAAGTTTGATGAATACCTACAGTACATAAAAGACAGTGTAAATAATTTAGAACAATATGGTATAGATAAAGGACAGGGATTAGTAACTGCCGGTAAAGTTAGCGAGGAAGATTGGGAAAATAACTGGAAGAAGTATTATAAGCCAACAAAAATTGGAGAAAAAATAGTTGTAAAGCCTATATGGGAGAGCTATGAGAAGAAAGATGATGAGTTAGTGTTAGAACTTGATCCTGGTATGGCCTTTGGAACAGGAACTCATGAAACAACAAGAATGTGTATTAAGGCTTTAGAAAAGTATGTTAAGCCTGAATCTAGGGTTTTTGATATAGGTACAGGTTCAGGAATTTTGTCTATAGCAGCAGCTATGCTTAAAGCAAAAGAAGCTATAGGAGTAGATTTAGATCCTGTAGCAGTAAAGTCTGCTGAAGAAAATGTTAAATACAACCACTTAAACAATATAAAAATTCTTCATGGAGATCTTATGGAAGTAGTAGAGGGTAAAGCTGACATTATAGTTGCTAATATAATTGCTGATATAATAATATTTCTTACAGACAGTGTTAAAAATTTCATTGTAGAAGGAGGGTATTTTATATCATCAGGGATTATAAAGGATAGGAAAGACCATGTAGTTGATAAACTTAGTAAAAGTGGATTTTTAATAGAAGAAGTAAATACTGATGGCGAATGGGTATGTATTGTAGCGAAGAATAAGTAAATTGGAAATTTTAAAAGGTGGTATATCATGCATAAATTTTTTGTGCCAAAGAATAACATAATTGATAATATAGCATATATTGAAGGTGATGATGTAAAACATATATACAAGGTTCTAAGACTTGAAATTGGCAGCGAAATAAGCATAAATAATTGTGAGGGTGAAGAATTTTTATCACAAATAGAGGAAATAAACAAGAAACAGGTTATTGCAAAGTGCTTAAAAAAGTTAGATATAAACAATGAAAGTAATATAGAAATATATCTTTTTCAAGGGTTACCAAAATCAAGTAAGATGGATTTAATTGTGCAAAAGGCAACAGAGCTAGGCGTGAAGGAAATAACACCAATAGTTACAGAAAGAGTAGTAGTTAAGAATGAACTAGGAGAGTTTAAAAAGTTAGATAGATGGAATAGAATTGCATTGGAAGCTTGTAAGCAATGTAAGAGAAGTTTAATACCTAAAATAAATACCCCCTTAGAGTTTGAGCAGCTAGTAGATATTATAAAAGAAATGGATTTAGTTATTGTTCCTTATGAAAATGAAAAAGGTCACGGAATAAAAAGCTTAGTAAGTAGTATAGGCGAAAATAACGTTAAAAAAGTGGGAATAATAATTGGCCCAGAAGGTGGCTTTGAGCCAGATGAAATTAAAAAATTGCAAGATATAGGAGCATATATAGTAACATTGGGACCTAGAATACTAAGAACAGAGACAGCAGGCTTTGTTTGTGTTTCTTTAATTATGTATGAACTAGGTGATTTAGGAGGAATAGTTTAATGAAAGTTGCTTTTACTACTTTAGGGTGTAGAGTTAACCAATATGAAACTGAGGCTATGATAGAAAAATTCGTAAGAGAAGGATATGAGCTATCAAGTTTTGAGGATTTTGCAGATGTATATGTTATAAATACATGTACAGTAACTAATATGGGGGATAAAAAATCTAGACAGATGATAAATAGAGCTAGAAGAGAAAATGAAAACTCCATAATAGCTGTAGTTGGTTGTTATTCTCAAATAGCACCTGATGAGATATCTAAGATAGAAGGTGTAGATGTAATACTTGGAACTAGGAACAAAGGGGATATAGTTTACTGGGTAAATAGAGCTAGAGAAGAAAATAAGCAGATTATTAAAGTTGAAGATGTTCTTAAAAATAGTGAATTTGAAGATTTAAATATAAACGAATATCAGGATAGAACTAGGGCCTTTATAAAAATTCAAGATGGTTGTAACAGATTTTGTTCATATTGTTTAATTCCCTTTGCTAGAGGGGCAGTGTGTAGTAAAGAACCTGAAAAAGTGTTAAAGGAAGTTAAGGAATTAGCCAATAATAACTTTAAAGAGATTATTCTATCAGGAATACACATAGCATCCTATGGATTAGATTTAGAAGGAGAATGGAATTTAGTACGAATGCTGGAGGAAATAGACAAGATTCATGGAATAGAGAGAGTTAGAATAGGTTCAATTGATCCACAGTTTTTCACAGAAGGCGTCATAGAGAAAATTAGCAGTTTAAATAAATTATGTCCACATTTTCATTTATCCTTACAAAGTGGATGTGATGATACATTAAAAAGAATGAATAGAAGATATACTACAGATGAGTATAAGAAGATTGTTGAAGATTTAAGAAAAAATATAAAGGATGTTTCTATTACTACAGATATAATAGTTGGTTTCCCAGGGGAAACTGATGAAGAGTTTAATACTACTTATGAGTTTTTACAGCATATAAAGTTATCAAAGATGCATGTATTTAAATATAGCCCAAGGACAGGCACAAGAGCCGCAGAAATGAAAGATCAAATTAATGGTAAGATAAAAGATGAAAGAAGTAGTATACTTATTGCGCTAGACAGACAGCTGGAAAATGAATTTATGAATAAGTTTGTAGGTAGAAATATGGATGTACTGTATGAACAAAAACATAATGGACTAGAAAAAACTTATGAAGGTTATACTCCTAACTACATAAAAGTAGTATGTGAAAGTAATGAAAATATTAAAGAAAAAATAGTAAAAACAAGTCTTTCACAAGTAAAGGAGGAATTCATAGAAGGAACTATGATCTAAACGTAGTATATGTAACACTTTAAAATATTAAAGAATATGTTCTAGGTTAGAAGGATATTTCCGTACAATATTGAATAATATAAAGTCAGGAGGTGAAACTGTGGAAGATTGTATTTTTTGCAAGATAATAAAAGGTCAAATACCATGTGAAAAAGTATATGAAGATGATATAGTATTAAGCTTTAAAGATATAAGTCCTGCTGCTCCTATACATGTTTTAATAATACCTAAAGAACATATAAGCAGCTTGAATGATATTAGTGAAGAAAATTCAAAAATAATAGCACATATTTTTATAATTGCTAAAAAAATTGCTAAAGACTTAGGGCTTTCTGAAAATGGTTATAGAATTGTTACAAACTGTGGGGAAGATGGTGGGCAAACAGTTGGACATATACATTTTCATTTGTTAGGTGGCAGATCATTGAAGTGGCCTCCAGGTTAACTCATATATATTTTACGTTATGTATTAAGTATATATAATGAAATTGTTGACAGTGTCTAAATGTATGTTGTATAATAAACAATGTGCTATGTGACCTACATTGGCTGTATTTAATTTTTAAAATTAAATTGAGCTAGCGGAGGGAGGGATAAATATGTCAGAAATAAGAGTTGGAGAAAACGAAACTATAGAAAGTGCATTAAGAAGATTTAAGAGAAAATGTGCTAGAGCTGGTGTTCTTTCAGAAGTTAGAAAAAGAGAACACTATGAAAAACCAAGCGTGAAGAGAAAAAAGAAATCTGAAGCTGCAAGAAAGAGAAAGTTTAAATAGAATCTTTGAAAGAGGGTACTAAGTAATGTCTCTTAAAGAAACAATGCAGGAAGACTAGAAGCAAGCTTTAAAGCAAAAAGACAAATTTAGAGCAAATACAATAAGCATGGCGAAGTCTGCTGTATTATTAGTTGAAAAAACTGATAATAAAGTACTTGATGATAACCAAATTATTGAGATTTTGGCAAAGGAAATAAAACAGAGACGTGAAGCTATGCTGGAATATGAAAAAGGAAACAGACAGGATTTAGTTGATAAGGCGAAAGCTGAAATAGAAATCTTGTTAGGTTACCTTCCTCAGCAGTTAAGCGAAGAGGAAATTTCCGAAATTGTTCGTAAGGCAGTCGATGAAGTGGGAGCAAGTAGCATGAAAGATATGAAGAAAGTTATGGCTTTGGTTACCCCTAAAACCAAAGGGCGTGCTGATGGTAAGCTTGTGAGTCAGATTGTAAAGCAACATTTAGATAAATAAAAGGTTGAGATATCTCAACCTTTTTTATTTTGTCATTTATTAAATTTATTTTTCATAGATTAGTATGAAAGAATTTTTAGAGGTGATAAAGTGAAGGATAAATTATATGATGTAAAAGAAAGTATTGCTAATAAATTAGATTTACCTAGGGATATAATTTTAAATATGCCAAAAATCACTGTTACTGGTGAGAATGAGATCATAATAGAAAATCATAAAGGTGTAGTACTCTTTGAAGAAGATCAGGTAAAAGTAAATTCAGGTGTAGGACTAATATCTATACAAGGTAATAGATTTGAAATATTGTTTATGGGGGGAAGTACCATAACAATTGGTGGAAAGTTCAAATCTATAGTATATGAGGGAAATGAGTAAAATTAATTTTACAAAATATAAGAGTGGAATAATTACTATAGAGATTCAATCACTTATACCTGAGAAATTTGTTAACCTGATGTGGAAAAATGATATTCGTATAAAAAATATTAAAAAGAAAAATATTACAACTATGACTATGGAAATTAATTTAAAGGATTATAGTAAAATTGAAGACATAGCTAAAAAAACAAAAACAAAGATAAAGGTAGTTGATAGAAGGGGGTTAGCATTTTTTTTAATAAGGTTGAAAAAAAGAGTGGCTTTAGCAGGTGGAATAATATTATTTGTTGGAGTAATATATTATCTGTCCACTTTTATATGGGGTATAGAAATTAATGTGGAACATAATTTATCACCATATGAAATAAGGCAACAATTAAACTCCTTTGGAATAATACCTGGAATAAATAAAAAAAACATAAATGTTTACAATATTGAAGAAAAGCTCTTAAAGGATAATGAAAATATACTGTGGGTTAGAGTTAGAGTAGAAGGATCCAAACTGAAAGTCTCTGCAGCAGAAAGGCAGTCACCGCCTACCATTGTCACAGAGGATGCTCAGCGTAATTTAATAGCGCAAAAAGATGGTGAAGTATTAAGAGTATATACAAAGGCAGGTACGGCTGTAGTTAAAAAAGGTGATATGGTTAGAAAGGGACAACTTCTTGTGAAAGGTGAACAAGGGAAGGAAGGATCTGTATATGCTGTACATGCTGAAGGCGATGTAATATGTAGGACATTTTACGAGGAAAGCAAGGATGTTAAAATTAATGAAATAAAGAGAGAAAGAACAGGAAATAAAGTAGAAAATATATATATAGACATAAAAGGAAAAAAAATATATCTAAAAAAATCTATAAACAAATTTAATAAATATGATAAAATAGAAGATAATAAACTTTTTATAAAAAGAGATTTTTTTTACGAAGTAAAAGAAACTAACACTCAAAAAGACCCTAAAAAAGTTGTAGATGATACTGCTAACGAGCTTTATTTAAAAATATGTGGAAATTTAGATAAATCTGTTAAAATTATTGATAAAATAGTGAATTCGGAAGCAGGAGATGTGTATACTGTAAGAGTACTAGTAGTAGCAGAGGAGAATATAGCTATACCTGAACAAGTTCAGGAAACACAAAGATAAAAGGTGGTTTATAATGAAAAAACTATCACTAAAGAATTTTTATGGGAAAGAAAAAAGTAATAAGATATTAATTTTTATTTTGACTTTTATATTTATTTATTCAGTACTGGTAACTTCCTTAGTAACAAAAAAGTATAGTTTAAAAGAAGGCGATATTGCTAAGATTGACATCAAAGCTCCAAGGGAAGTAAAGGATGAGTTATCTACTGAGGCTAGGATTCAACAGGAGATAGATTCTGTGCCAATACAGTATAATAAAAAAACAGAGATTAAAACGGAAACCATAAATAAAATCAACTCATTTTTTACCAGTGTACTTCAGGTTAAAGCGTTAACTATTGAAGATACTGATAAGGTGAAAAAGTTAAAAAGTGTAGTTGAAATAGGATTATCTAATGATGATTACTTAAACTTAGTAAAGTTAAACAAAGATGATTTGAAAATAATACAAGAATTTTTAAGCAAAACCATGACTGACCTTTATGATAACAGCAATATAAGTGATAACAGTCAAAAAGATAACATTGAAGATATTAAAAGGGCTCAAGAAAATATACTTTTAAAGGTAAATAGTTCTCAGATTCCAAAATCATTAAGAGATATAGCTACTGCTATAGCCTATTCTCAAATTACTCCTAACTTTTTTTATGATAAAGTTAAGACTGAAGAGTTAAGAAAAGATGCAATAAAAAAGGTTCCGCCTGTTATGATAAAGAAGGAACAAACAATTGTAAAAGAAGGGGAACCTGTAACAAAATATCAAATAGAAATATTGAAAAGTTTGGGATTACTTAACAATGATTTTCATTTTGAATGGTATATATATATTAGCTTAGGAATTCTAATACTTTTAATATTATTTCTGCAATGGTTTTATTTATCCAGATATCACAAAGATTTATATAATAACAACAGTAAATTGATAATGATAAACATATTTAGTTGTATATTTGTGCTATTGGCTAGGACATTTGCTATAATATCACCGTTTTTAATACCATTAGCATGCATACCTATGATTTTCTCTTTGTTAACAAACTACAAGGCATCGTTAACTATAAATATGTTAAACTGCATATTTATTAGTGGTGCAGTAGAATTTAACATAGAAATAACTGTACTAGCAATTATTAACGTAATTGTTGGAGCTATAATATTAAAAAAGATGCAGCAAAGAAACGATATTTTATATTCCTGTCTATTTATTGCTGTTATAAATGTTATATTTACATTTTCATTAGGATTTTTACTCAGCAACAATGGTATAGATGTAACAAAAAAATCTATGTTTACTCTAGTAGCAAGTATATTATCAGGTATTTTGACTATTGGATTTTTACCTATCTTTGAAAGTATCTTTGATATTGTTACTACAATTAAATTGCTAGAGTTATCTAATCCTAATAATCCATTATTAAAGAGATTACTTATCGAGGCACCGGGAAGCTATCATCACAGTATTTTAGTTGGGAACCTATCAGAGGTGGCTGCTGAAGCAGTAGGAGGTAATCCAGTATTAGCAAGAGTTTCATCCTATTACCATGATGTAGGCAAGATAAAAAGACCATATTTTTTCAAGGAAAATCAGTTAGGAGCTGATAACCCGCATAAAAAAATAACACCTAACTTAAGTGCTCTTATAGTAATATCACACGTTAAAGATGGTGTGGAATTAGCAAAGGAGTACAAACTACCTAAGGTTATAAGAGATGTTATAGAACAACACCATGGTACTTCACTAGCTAAATATTTTTACGTAACATGTAAAAATTCAAGTGACAAACCAGAAGACATAAATGAAGAAGATTTTAGATACCCTGGACCAATTCCTCAGAGCAAAGAGGCAGGTATAATAATGTTAGCAGATAGTGTTGAAGCTGCTGTAAGGTCTATAAGTGAGCCAACCCATGAAAAGATTGAAGAAATGGTAAATAGTATTATAAAAGATAGACTAAATGAAGAACAACTTAATAACTGTGATTTAACATTAAAAGATATAAATAAAATTAGACAAGCATTTTTAAAGGTGTTAACAGGGATTTACCATCAGAGAATAGAGTATCCTGAAGATAAACGGGCAAATAAACAGTCCTAATATTAAATAAGCATAATGTTAACTAAATATTGAATATTTTTAGTTAACATTAGAAAAAATTAATGTTAGTTTACTGTTTTAAATCAAATCAATAAAATTTGGAGGAATAACAGATGATTCTTATAGATAACAGACAAAATAAAATTCAGGTTACAGATGAATTAGAAAATACCATAGTTAAGGTGGTTGAACACTCACTTCAACAAGAGAATGTAAATATCCCTTGTGAAGTAAGTATAATATTTGTAGATAACCAAGAGATTAAAGAAATAAATAAAGAAAACAGGAATATAGACAAAGTTACTGATGTTCTGTCATTTCCTATGTTAGAATTCCCAACAGGAAAGGTGTTTAAAGAGGCTTATGAAGGACATGAATTTGCTGAAAGTGATTTTGATGATGGAAGCCTAGTATTAGGTGATATAGCACTTTCTTTAGAGAAAGCAAAAGAACAAAGTATTGAATTTGGACATTCCTTTTTAAGAGAAGCCTCATATCTTATAGTACATTCTATTTTGCATCTTTTAGGGTATGATCATATGGAGGAAGAAGAAAAATCTGTTATGAGAAGAAGGGAAGAGGAGATTTTAGAAAAATTTCAACTGGTAAGATAAAATTGATTATTTTTAAAGTGGTGATGTTATTATGAAAATGAAAAAATTGTTGGATAGCTTTAATTATGCTATTGAAGGTATAATATATGCAGTTAGAACTCAAAGAAACATGAGAATACATATGATTGCGGCTTTACTGGTCTTGACTGCATGTTTTTTTTATGATCTAAGTAAAATAGAATTATTAGCAATAACAATAACGATAAGTATGGTTATTATGTCAGAATTATTAAATACCGCAATAGAATTTGCAGTAGATGCCACAACTAATTATTATCACCCCTTAGCTAAATTAGCAAAAAATGTAGCTGCGGGAGGTGTATTAATAACCGCTATTAATGCACTTTTTGTAGGATATATAATATTTTCAGATAAGCTCAAATATATAAATTTTATATTAATAAAAAAGGTTAAGACAACAAGTCCCTATACTATTTTCATAATCTTAGCTATTGTAAGTATAACTACTATAGTTATTAAAGCAGTTTTTGGAGAAGGAACACCTCTAAAGGGTGGGATGCCAAGTGGTCATAGTGCTATAGCTTTCTCTATAGCAACTACTATAGCTCTTACAACGGGACAAATAACCATAGTACTTTTAAGTTATTTGTTGGCTTTTATTGTAGCACAAAGCAGAGTAGATTCAGAGGTACACTCTATCATTGAAGTTATTGCCGGAGCAATATTTGGTACACTAATAACGGTATTACTTTTCAGAATATTTGGGTAAAATTAAAATATTGCAATGAATGAAAATAATGCTATAATTTATTTACACTACTTAGGACATCTTATGTTATAGGAGAGAAAGTGTTACGGCTGGGAGCCAATGGATAAAAATTTATTGCGGAGGAATAATAATGGATTATAGATCATTGATTATTGCAGCCCTTGATGGGAGAAAGAATGCTTATGTACCATATTCTAATTTTAGAGTTGGAGCAGCTGTACTTGTAGAGGATGGTACTATTTATAATGGATGTAATATAGAAAATGCATCTTATGGTGCAACAAATTGTGCAGAAAGAACAGCTATATTTAAGGCAGTTTCAGAGGGACATAAGGAAATAGAGGCCATTGCTATAATAGGAATCCAAAATGATTACACATATCCATGTGGTATATGTAGGCAGGTTATAGCTGAGTTTTCTTCAGAGCATACAAAAATAATATTAGCGAAAAACGAAAATGAATATATAGTTAAATCATTAGAAGAAATTTTACCAGGAGCTTTTACTAAAAAAGACCTAGAAAAGTAAGGAGAGAACATATGTTTAAATCAGGGTTCGTAACAATTATAGGAAGACCTAATGTTGGTAAGTCAACATTGTTAAATTCAATAATGGGAGAAAAACTATCAATAGTATCATGTAAACCTCAAACTACAAGAAATAATATACAGACTATATTAACAGAAAAAGATTTCCAGCTAGTATTCGTGGATACTCCTGGTATTCATAAACCTAAACATAGGCTTGGTGAGTATATGGTTAAAATTGCTCAAGATTCAATAAAAGAAGTGGATCTTATTTTATTTTTAACTACACCTGAAGTAGAAATCGGCAGAGGAGATATATACATATTAGAGCAATTAAAGGAATGTGGTGTACCAGTTTTTTTAATTGTTAATAAAATAGATGAAAATACACCAGAAAAGGTAGCAGAAACATTAAATAATTATTCAAAGATTTTTGATTTTAAAGAAATTATACCCATATCTGCATTAAATGGTAAAAATGTAGAAGAATTGAAGAAGCTTATGGTAGAGCAGATTCCAACTGGACCGATGTATTATCCAGAAGATATGATTACAGATCAACAGGAAAGATTTATTGTAGCTGAAACAATAAGAGAAAAAGCCCTAAGACTTTTATCAGAAGAAGTGCCTCATGGTATAGCAGTAGAGATTATAACTATGAAAAAAGATGATAAGAACATTTATCATATAGAAGGTACTATTCTATGCGAAAAAGATTCTCATAAAGGAATAATAATAGGAAAAAATGGAACTATGTTAAAGAAAATTTCTACATATGCCAGACAAGACATAGAAAAACTTTTAGGAACAAAAGTTTATATTCAACTTTGGGTAAAAGTGAAAAAAGAATGGAGAGATAGTCCTAGTATTTTGAAAGAACTTGGATATAAATAAAAAAATATAGAAACTTATTTTTAAATAAGGGTATAATAAATACAGGCATATTTATTAGAATTGGGGGATGATTTTCTGTCAATTTTTAAAACTAGAGCTATAGTAATTAAAACTCAAGATATTAAAGAGTCAGACAAACTTGTATGGCTTTTTAGTGAAAAGTTGGGAAAAATATCAACCATTGCAAAAGGAGCAAAAAAAAATAAGAGTAATCTTTTTACTACCACGTTGCAATTTTGTTATGGAGACTATGTAGTTTATAAAGGAAAAAGTCTTTACTCAATAAATGAAAGTTTAATAATAGATTCCTTTCAGACCTTACTAAATGATTTAGAAACATTAACCTATGCCTCTTATTTTTGTGAGCTTATAGATATATGTACGCAGGATGAGGAAAGCAATAGAGAATTATTTAAGTGCCTAATTACAGCTTTTTACCTAATAAAAAATAATGCAGTGGATATAGAAACTTTAGCTCGTGCATTTGAAGCGAAAATTTTACAGTTAACAGGATATGGTTTTAATATGGATAACTGTAGTATTTGTAAGAAGAAAATAAATTCATCCAACTATATAAGCATCCAATATTCAGGCGGAGTTTGCAATGAATGTGAGAAAATTAATGGTATGAATGTTAGTTTTACTGCATATAATGCACTTAAATATTTATTAAAAATTCCTTTGGAAAATATTTATAGAGTTTCTCTTTCAGAAGAAACAAAAAATGAGTTATATAAGGTATTATCATTAGTTATATCTCAGAATTATTTTAGAAAACCTAAAAGTCTAGATACACTTAATTTCCTATCAAATTTTAATGTACCTGAAAGATAATGTGAATAGATTTTTAATTTATTATAATAATTAACAATAAAAGGAGTGAAAGAAATGAGTGAAGAAATTACTTTAGAAAAAATTGATATTATAAGAGAAAGAACAGGTGTAAGCTATACTGAAGCCAAAGAGGCTTTAGAAGCGTGTAATGGGAATGTAGTTGATGCATTAATATATATAGAACAAAATAATAAAACTACAAAAGATAACCTTTATACTACAAAAGATGAGTTCTTAGATTGGCTAAAAGATTTAGTTAAAAAGGGAAATGTAAATAGAATAAGAATCAAAAAAGATGAAAAAATTATAGTTGATATTCCGGTTAACGCAGGTATAGCAGCTACTTTAACAGCTCTTATATATCCTCCTCTAATAGCTATAGGTATTTTAACAGCTGTATTTACAAAAGTTACAATTGAAATAACTAAGGATGATGGTACTGTAGAAGTGGTTAACAAAATTATAAAAAGTAGTGTGAAGGATACTGTAAAAGACATGAAAGAAAAGGTAGTAGATGTAGCCACATCTGTAAAAGAAAAGTTTACAAATAAAGATGAAAAAAGTGGAGAAAATACCTATCAATATACTGTAAAATTTGAAGACATTGATAATGAAAAATCAGATAATAATAATGAATATAAATAACATTATCTATATTTGATATAACAAAAGCCAGCATTTATTTAACAAATTGCTGGCTTTTGTAGTGTTTATAAGTAAATTAAATTCTTCTATTTTATTTACTGTAATAATATAAATATAAAGTATGAAATGAAAACTGTGGAAAATTAATAAGTAAAAGTGCTATACTATTAATATGAATATAGTGTTATAATAACCATATATAAATATAAAAACTAAAAGTTACTAAAATTTTATGTTACAAAATTTACTGAAGAGAGAGGGTGAACGTTATTAAGTTAACACCAAGACAAGAACAGATAATACAGTTTGTGAAAGAACATGAACCGATAACTAGTGAACAATTAGCATCAAAATTAGGCGTTACAAGAGCTGCATTAAGACCGGATTTGGCTATACTTACCATGACAGGTATATTGGAGGCAAAGCCAAAAGTAGGTTATATATATTCACAAAAACCCTCTTATAGCATAATTTATGATTATGTAAGAAACGTTATAGTAAAGGATATCATGTCAAACCCAGTAGTTGTTGATGAAAACACTACTGTATATGACGCTATAGTGCATTTGTTTCTAAATGATGTAGGAACTTTATTTGTAGAAAATTCTGGAGTTTTAACTGGGGCTGTTTCTAGAAAAGATTTCCTCAAAATAGCTATGGGTGGAACTGATATGCATAAAGTACCAGTGGGCATTATAATGACAAGAATGCCTAATATAATATTTGTAGAAAAAGAAGATACGGCTTATTCCGCGGCGCAAAAAATTATGGAACATGAAGTTGATAGCTTACCAGTTATAGAAAAATCAATTGTTGGTGATAGAGAAGTTCTTAAGATTATTGGTAAGGTTTCTAAAACTAATATAACTAGACTATTTGTAAAGATGGGTGGAACAGGTTAAGTAAACGGATAGAAATATCCGTTGACATATATATTAAATACTATAAAAAGGGGATGTTACTTGTATGGAAAGTAAAAAATATGTTTACCTCTTTAATGAAGGCAATGCAAGCTTAAAGAATCTACTTGGAGGCAAGGGTGCAAACCTTGCGGAAATGACTAATTTAGGTATACCTGTGCCACAAGGATTTACTATATCCACAGAGGCATGTATAAAATACTATGAAGATGGAAAAGTCTTATCAGAAGACATTATTGGTCAGGTATACTCAACATTAACTAAAGTTGAAGATATCACAGGCAAAAAGCTTGGTTGTGTTGAAAATCCTTTACTGGTTTCAGTTAGATCAGGAGCTAGAGCTTCAATGCCTGGAATGATGGATACTATTTTAAATTTAGGCTTGAACGATGAAACAGTAGAAGGGTTAGCAAAGTTAACTAATAATGATAGATTTGCATATGATTCATATAGAAGATTTATTCAAATGTTCTCAGATGTTGTTATGGGGATAGAGAAGAGAAATTTTGAGGATATACTTGACGAAGTTAAGGAGTCCAAAAATGTTAAATTTGATACTGATTTAAATGCTTCAGATTTGAAAGATATAGTTAAGAGGTTTAAAAATTTATATAAAAAAGAACTTGCAAAAGAATTTCCACAAGATCCTAGGGAACAACTTCGTGAAGCTGTTACAGCAGTATTTAGATCTTGGAATAATCCAAGAGCTATAGTTTATAGAAGATTAAATGATATACCTAGCGATTGGGGAACAGCTGTTAACGTACAGTCTATGGTATTTGGAAACATGGGAGAAACATCAGGAACAGGAGTTGCATTTACAAGAAATCCAGCTACAGGTGAACGAGAAATATTTGGGGAATATTTAATAAATGCGCAAGGTGAAGATGTGGTTGCTGGAATAAGAACTCCCTTACCAATAACAAGAATGCAGCAGGATTTACCGAACTGTTATAAACAATTTATTGACATAGCGAATAGATTAGAGAAGCATTATAAGGATATGCAGGATATGGAGTTTACAATTGAGCAGGGTAAGCTATACTTTCTTCAAACAAGAAACGGAAAAAGAACTGCTCAAGCTGCATTAAAGATATCTGTAGATATGGTTGAAGAAGGTCTTATAACTAAAGAAGAAGCAATGCTTAATGTTAACCCTAAGCAACTAGATTCCCTTTTGCACCCAAATTTTGATCAAGAAGAGATAATAAATGCACAAGTAATAGCTAAAGGGCTTCCAGCATCTCCAGGAGCTGCTTGTGGTAAAATATATTTTACGGCTGAAGAAGCAAAAGAACATCACGAACAAGGTGAAACGGTTATCTTAGTAAGACTTGAAACTTCACCAGAAGATATAGAAGGTATGGTAGCGGCTGAGGGTATCCTTACTGTAAGAGGAGGAATGACCTCACATGCGGCAGTTGTAGCTAGAGGTATGGGAACGTGCTGCGTAGCTGGCTGTGGAGAAATAAGAATAAATGAAAATCAGAAAATATTTGAAGTTGGGGGAAAGATATATAAAGAGGGAGATTATATATCCTTAGATGGCAGTACAGGCAATGTTTATGGCCAAGCAATTAAAACGGTTTCACCTGAAATCGGTGGTTATTTTGGAGTATTTATGAATTGGGCTGATGAAATAAGAACAATGAAGGTTAGAACTAATGCAGATACTCCTAAAGATGCGGAACAAGCTATAAAATTCGGCGCAGAAGGTATAGGCTTATGTAGAACTGAGCATATGTTTTTTGATGAGGATAGAATTACAGCAGTTAGAGAAATGATACTTTCAAAGACACAGCAGCAAAGAATAAAGGCACTGGAAAAATTATTGCCAATGCAAAAAGAAGACTTCATAGGAATTTATGAAGCTATGGAGGAAAGACCTGTTACAATTAGATTTCTAGATCCACCATTGCACGAATTTTTGCCTCATGAAGATGAAGATATAAGAGACTTATCTAAAGAAATGGGTATATCCTTTGAAGAGCTTAAGGAAACTGTTCAATCTTTACATGAATTTAATCCAATGATGGGTCATAGAGGATGCAGATTAGCTGTATCCTATCCAGAAATAGCTGAAATGCAAACTAGAGCTGTAATAGAAGCAGCAATAGATGTTAGAAGAAGAAAGGGATATAATATAGTTCCCGAAATAATGATACCCCTTGTTGCGGAAGTAAAAGAATTAAAATTTGTTAAAGATATAGTTGTAAGAGTTGCTAATGAAATAATAACTAAAGCTGAAATAGATATGGAGTATTTAGTCGGTACTATGATTGAAGTACCTAGAGCTGCTGTTACAGCGGATGAAATAGCCAAAGAGGCACAGTTTTTCTCATTTGGTACCAATGATTTAACACAGATGACCTTCGGCTTTTCAAGAGATGATGCTGGCAAATTCTTAAAAGATTATTATAATGAGAAAATATATGAATTCGATCCATTTCAAAAATTAGATCAAAATGGAGTGGGTAAGCTAGTTAAAATAGCTGCTGAACTAGGAAGAAAAACCAGATTAGATATTCACCTTGGAATATGTGGTGAGCATGGTGGAGATCCATCATCCGTTGAATTCTGTCACAGCATAGGTTTAGATTATGTGTCCTGTTCTCCGTTCAGGGTACCCGTAGCTAGACTTGCTGCTGCTCAAGCTCAGGTTAAGAATCCAAGATAAAGCTTAGTACCCATAAAGTAGTATAAATATAGATTAAAATAACTTATACGTTAGGTGTTTTTAGCTATAAATACTAGGAAAAAGTAAGAGATATTGTTGCTTAAAATCAAAAAACTGATTTTAGGTGCAATATCTCTTTTTTATATTAAATTTGTGTTCTGAAATATTTTTTTAGATAAAAATAGGATATTTTAGAACAGTTTTTATAGTCTAATTATGGAACACTTATTATCTAGAAAATTGGTGATAAAACTAAAAATTAATGTTATAATGGAATAAATGTAATAAAATGATTAAAAATATACTGTATTGGTTTTGGCGGTGATTTTATATAAAAATTGGGTATATACGAGGCAGTAAAACGTTAATCGGGATATGGCGAGGACCCCGCTTTTTGATGTAATGCTAGTATTGCAGAACAATGAGGAAGTGCGATATGAGTTAAAAGGAATTGAAATTGAATACATAAATACAGGAAGCAAGATATCGAAATCTGATTTATCTTTTAATATATATGAATATGATGAGTTAGCGGTGGAGTTAGAATATTGTACGGCACTGTATAGGCAAGAAAGCGCCAGAAGGATTCTGGATCATTATATAAAGATCCTAGAGCAGATAACAGAGAGGGCGGAAAGTAAGATAGAGGAGCTGGAGCTAACGACGTAATCAGAGAGGAAGCTGATATTGGGAAAGTTCAATGACACGTATGCTGAGTGTCCGAGGTATAAGACTAGTTGTAAAAAGCATTTTTGAGTTAATTAAATTAAAAATTTTATCATCAGGCGCAGAAAATGGCAGTTCTCAAATTCTCCCTCATGGTGCTTTCGCATGTTCTTTCATCTATTTTAACTTTGTCGAAACTTTAAGTAATATTAAGCTAAAAAAATCTACGATTATAATAGGGAGGTCATAATAGATGTCACAAAAGATTGATTCATTATTTATCTATGAAAAAATAATAGATATTGTTGCTTCGAATATCAATTCGGAACAAGAAATCAGTTTAACACAGAAAATGGAAGATTAAAGTAGCAAAGTAAACTGTTCAGGGCGAGATGCTAATTACATTCCATTTATTTTGCGCGTAGTGGGAGAACACTCTTCTAGCTTCCTCAGACCATTGATTTTAAGGAGTTCGCATTTTCGTGGAAACTCAGACAGGATTAGGGGGTAGAATTTAATTTGCTAAAGTTAGTAAGATTTTTAAAACCTTATCTGCCATATATAATAGCGGCTCCTTTATTCATGTTATTAGAAGTGCTAATGGATATATATCTGCCCCGGCTTATGGCCGACATCGTTGATGTAGGCATTGTAAACAGGGATTTTGATTATGTACTCAAAATGGGTGTATACATGGTGATAATATCTCTTATAGGAGTTGCAAGCGGTATGGGCGGCATTATTTTTTCAACGCTTGCCGGGCAGTATTTTAGCAGGGATGTACGTTCCGCACTGTTTAAGAAAGTGCAGGGTCTGTCTTTCACTAATGTGGATAAACTTTCTAACGCTTCGATAATAACTCGTCTAACTAACGATGTCACGCAGATACAGCAGATTGTTATGACACTGTTGAGTATGATGGTACGTGCATCGCTGTTAATTATTGGCGGTATTGTTATGGCATACAGCTTGAATAAAGAGCTTGCTTCTATCTTTTGGGTTATCATACCTTTTATAATTTTGATTTTGATTGTAACTATTATAAAAGGACTTCCGTTGTTTAAGGCCTCCCAGGAAAAACTTGACCGGCTGAACCTCGTTGTTCGGGAAAATTTGGCGGGTGTCCGTGTCGTGAAAGCTTTTATGCGAGAGACTCTGGAGAAAGAGAAGTTTGGAGCCGCAAATAAAGATTTAAAAGCAATCAGTTTCAAAACTATCAAGGTGGCTATAGTTCTGTCTCCGGCTTCCATGACAATTATGAATTTGTCCATTGTTGCGGTACTATGGTTCGGAGGTATGCGCGTAAGTGGCGGCTCGGTCAGCGTAGGAGTTATAATGGCGTATATCAATTATTTAACGCAGATACTTGCCTCCGTGGCAATGTTAAGTAATATGATCGTCAGCATATCAAGGGGCAAGGTGTCTGCCGACCGAATTAATGAGGTATTAGATACAAAAGTTGATATTATTAGCCCAGCTGCTCCTTCCGCCAGGGTCACGGGACACGGCGAAGTGGAGTTTAAAAGCGTTTTGTTTCGCTATCCCGAATCAACAGGGAATCCGGTGCTTACAAACATCAGCTTTTCTGTAAAAAGAGGTGAAACAGTAGGGATATTAGGGCAGACTGGTGCGGGAAAAACTACGCTAGTAAGTCTGATACCCAGGCTTTATGATGTGTCGGAGGGCGCTGTACTGGTAAACGGCCTGGATGTTAGGGAATATGACCTTGAAAGCCTCAGAAAACGGATCGGCTTTGTATTACAGCAATCCATATTGTTTAAAGGTACCATTAAAGAAAATATAAAATGGGGAAACCCAGACGCCACGGACAATGAAGTGGAAGAAGCGGCAAGAATAGCACAGTCCCATGAGTTCATTCTACAACAAGAAAACGGATATAATACTGAAATAAAGCAGGCAGGCATCAATTTGTCAGGCGGTCAGAAGCAACGCTTGGCAATAGCAAGGGCATTATTAAAAAAGCCTGAGATATTGATATTGGACGATTCTACCAGTGCTGTGGATACAGTAACCGAAGCCCGGCTGCAAAAGGCTATGCGGAATGAATTTGGTAATTGTACGAAATTTATCATCGCGCAGCGCATTTCTTCCGTTATTAAAGCGGATAAAATAATTGTGTTGGAAGGCGGAGCGATAACGGCTATTGGCAGTCACCAGCATCTTTTGTATACCAGTGAGGTATACAGAGACATCTATTCATCCCAAGAGAAAGAGAAGGTGTTGGTAAATGAGTGACAAAAGGCAGGATAAATCAAATAGGGGTTCGGGGTCGGGTGGCCTTAGAATGGTAGGTCCCGGTATGATAACGTCGGCTCAAAAACTAAAAAATCTGAACAATACCGTAAAAAGATTATGGGGTTATTTGAAAAAGAGTTTACTTATATTTATAGTGTTGTGCATTGTGATTTCTACGCTGTTTGGTCTGTGGGGATCGTATTTGATAGGTATCGCCATTGATGATTATATCTTGAAATCGGATTTTTCCGGCCTGTTCGGAATTCTAACGCTGCTAACGGTTGTATACTTAATTTCTAGTCTGCTTTCTTATTTGCAAACGTATATTTCGGCTTATATCGCTCAAGACACCGCGGCGCATATTCGTGGAGATTTGTTTGCCAAACTCCAGAAATTGCCCCTGCGTTTTTTTGATTCTAAAACACACGGCGAAATTATGAGCCGGGTAACAAACGATATTGATAATGTCAGTAATATGCTGAACACGAGCATTGCGCAAATTGTATCGAGCGTTGTCACAGTTGTTGGCACATTAGCATTTATGCTGTACATCAATCCTCTTTTAACGCTGGTTTCATTTATTATGATTCCAATGGTGATGTTAACAACAAAAATGATTACCAAGCCCGCCCTTAAATATTTTGAAAAAAATCAAAAGACATTAGGTGAATTAAATGGTAAAATCGAGGAAAATATTTCTGGACATCATGCTGTCAAGGTCTTTTCCCATGAGAATATCGAAATCGATGCCTTTGAAAAAATTAATGACGAGTTTAACAAAGTGGGCATAAGGGCGCAAATATATTCGAGGATCATGGGGCCGGTAATGAATATGCTGAATAACATCAGTTATGTGCTATTAGTTGCAATAGGCGGCATACTCTGTTTAAGGGGGTATTTTGAAGTGGGTATAATTGCCAGTTTTACGATATATTCGAGGCAATTTACCTGGCCTCTTTTGAAGCTTGCAGAGCAATTCAACATGATCCTCTCTGCAGTGGCGGGTGCGGAACGGGTATTTGAAGTCCTAGATGAAGAAACGGAGCCGGAGGACAGCAACGACGCAGTGATTATAGACGATTTACGTGGCAGCGTAACGCTTACGGATGTAAGTTTTGGATACGCAGTGGAAAGGCATGTTTTAAAGAATGTGAACCTTTATGCAAAACCAAGTCAAACAATTGCACTAGTAGGTCCCACTGGAGCGGGCAAAACGACTATTATCAACCTTCTATCACGCTTTTACGACATCGGCAGTGGAAACATTGCCATCGACGGCATAGATATAAAGAAGATTAAGCGTAGTTTTCTGCGTTCAGCTTTAGGGATTGTGCTTCAGGACACCTATTTTTTTGCAGGTACTGTAAAAGAAAATATCCGTTATGGCAGGCTCAACGCTACGGATGATGAAATCACCGAAGCCGTAAAATTAGCAAACGCCCATGAGTTCGTCAGGCGTCTCCCCCACGGCTACGATACAGAATTATCGGAGAATGCTAACAACCTGAGCCAAGGAGAGAAACAAATGCTAGCCATCGCACGTACTATACTCGCAAATCCTTCCATTTTGATACTGGACGAAGCTACGTCCAATGTTGATACCCGTACTGAACGTAAGATACAGGAAGCAATGTTAAATTTAATGAAAAATCGAACATGCTTTGTGATTGCCCATAGGCTTTCTACTATAAAAAGCGCTGACCTTATAGTGGTCATTAACAATGGCGAAATTGTGGAACGCGGTAGCCATGAGGAACTTTTGGAAAAGAAAGGGTTTTACTATAATTTATATTTTAATCAGTTTAATGGTGAGGAGATTTAATCGGTTCTTTCTAAAATCAGTTTGAAAATTAATCCGGTTATAGAAATTACATTTTTGTATTGCAACCATGAAGCACTTTGATTAACCTCATCATATGAAGACATTGTTTGAGTGTATATCCCTGCATCATTAAAATCTGCAAGGTAACTTGGATCAATTGTTAAGATATGAGGATTTTTTAGCCCGGGTTGATGAACTTGGTTTGAAGAGCCAATGGAAGAGAGACATTCTTCTGGGCTAATAAATCATACTGTTAAATTGGGTCCCCGAGAAATGGATGATAGGCAAAAATGATATAAGCTGTGAGGAAGCTCGAGAGGAAATTTTAGATGTTGGAATGGTAATATGGGAAAATCTGAGTCGTTCTGGATTGGAAAGAATATTATTTCGTGGGTATCCATTGTAGTACTTTCACGTTTTACTATATGGTAAATTATTAATACTATGTTACGTAATAGTTAGAAATCATGAAATACAATACATTTTCCTCAAAACTAAAAGGAATAGAAGATAAGTTAAAGGCACTAAGATAATTTTTAAATAATAGGACATGTTATAAGCTATTATATTAGGGGTGAAGAAAATACATGTATAATAATAAGGAAGGAATTTTTCATTAAGTTTATTAGATACATATTTTGATTATTCGGATATAGATACAATAAAAACAGAGTTCTCATGTATAACAAAAAAGTGTATCATAATACTAAAAAAGTGGGTTGGTCTATTAGGATTGCAGCAGCACAGGCAGAAGTTAAAAATCCAAGAAAGTAGGCTAAAAAGCTCCTATGAGTAAAATCATAGGAGTTTTTTAGTCTATATAGATAACTTCAACTTAAATTTAATTTATGCGTAGGGATATATTACCAATGTTGAAGTCACATTTAAATATTTTTTATTATTCTTAGCGAAAATTTGATAAAAAATCTTAGAACTTTAGATATGTTTGAGCATAGCGAGTTTATCAAAGTTCTTAGATTTTTATCAAATTTGAGCTTTAGACTAATTAAAAATATTTAACGTGACGAAACATGGTAATATATCTCGGAGTATAAATTAAATTTCGGGCGTGGTTGTCTATAGCTAAGTTATTCTAATCTGAAATCTATTTTCTATGAATTTTCCTAACTTCAGGATAAAATCTAAGTGTTCTTTATCTGCTTGAGTAGCTTTTTCAAGCAAATAGAAAAAGGAATTGTGATTACACTTTACCATGTTATTGTAATAATCTCTTGATATCCTCCAAAACTTTTGTGGAAAAGATAAATAAGCAAGAATATATTTATATTCATCTAAATTGAGTATGTTGGTATTCTCATATACATTAAGACATTGTAATGCAAGATCTAAATCCCAATTAGTCTTTTCTCTTTTTAATAGTCTTCTTAAGAAGTATGATATATCATGTGTACAATAATCTATACAACATTTATCAAAATCGATAACCCATACTTTATTATTAGAATCAAATAGTATATTTTTGTTAACATAATCTAAATGGCATAATGAAAGACTTAAATTTCTAACATTTATACTAGAAGAAACACGTACAGAAATTTCAGATAGTAGTAAGTTTGTTTCAAAGTGTTGTAAAAATAGTTTTGAAAACCTATCGCCATATTTAAAAGCAGAATTTGAGCAGGAAAGTAGTTGTTGAAAGTGTTTAGTTACCGAATAACGAATATCTTCTTCACCTTTTCTTATCTTACTTTCATTTATGGGATTGAAATTTTTACATACATAATGCATATGAGATAAGTTATTTATAGAAGCCAATACATGTTCTTTTTTATCATAGCTGCACTTTACTCCGTTTATCCATGGTGTTAGTATAAATAGCATGTTATTATATTCAACAAATCTTCCCCTGTCCTTAGTAGGAAGGATTTTAGGAACACATATATTATTCCTATGTAACCATTCTATTGCTGAATAAATGAAGAGTAATTCTTCTTTTGAGAAGTAAACCTTTTTCAAGCAATAAGTATTATTCAGATAATCTAATTTATACACAGCTCTTTGTTTATCTGTATCTTTAAATTTTATTCTAGTTAACTGAGAATTCTCCAGATTATACTCAGGTAAAACGTATTTTTTTATATTTTCTTCAGATAATAAATCTAAACTATATTCCTTAGCCGCATAAGGCATTGAAAACACTCCTCAAAAACCTATTTCCATATATAATATTATAAAATCTACTACAATATACATTAAAAAAAGGAGTTTTGTATAGGTATATAGAATAATCTTATAAGGTGATTTATATGATTTTAAGAGAAAAGATAGAGAATAATGAAAAGATAATGTTAATATCACAAGCAGCCTTCTCTTCGAGTACAAAAGGAAGAAGTATCTCTGAGGAGGATGATGAAGTAACCCAAATAGCTAAAACTATAGGTAAGGGAATTGGATTAAATGAGGATTTGATAGAAGCTATTGCATTAGGTCACGATATAGGACATGTTGCTTTTGCTCATAATGGTGAGGAAGTACTAGATAAATTACTTCCAGCTGGTTTTAAGCACAATGAAAATAGTATAAGAATCCTAACTAAAATAGAGGAGCAGGGATTGGGACTGAATTTGACTAAAGAAGTTTTAGATGGAATTTTACATCACAGTGGCTTTTCAAATTCTACAGCACAAGCATTTACTTTGGAAGGGCAAGTAGTAAGGTATAGCGATAAAATAGCTTATGTCAATCATGATATAGATGATTCAATAAGAGCAGGATTGTTAAGAAAAGAAAAACTACCAAGTCACCTAATAAAATTATTAGGTGATACGGAAGGAAAAAGAATAGGTACTTTAGTAAAAGACTGCATATATACAACCTTACACAATATCAATAAAGGTATAGTTAGAATATCATTAAGTGATGAGATTGGGGATGCTTTATCAGAACTTAGAAGTTTTATGTTCAAAAATATATATCTAGGAAAAGTTCTAAAAGCAGAAAGAGATAAAGCAAAATTTATATTAGAGCAAGTTTTTGGTTATTTTTTAAAAAATCCTCAAGAAATGCCAGAGTTTTATATAAGTATTGTTGAAAAAGAGGGCCTATATAGAGGGGTTGCTGACTATATTTCTGGTATGAGTGATGACTATTGTTTAATAACATTTAACAATATATATGTACCTAAAATAGTTATATATTAGGAATAATTTTTTTAAGTAAATGGGTAAAATAACAAGTGTACTGTTTACTAAGATTATAAAAATTGTCATACATTTTTAAGATAAAATAAATATTATATAAAAATTTAGTTATTGAAGGATATTCAACAATTATAAAGAATATAAATATATATTGCAAACTAAAAATAAAAATATTTAATTTTGCAGAAGGAATGTAGAATTTTATGTCGAATATATTTATTTCTAGTGAAACAATAACTAAGAAAGATAGGTGGGAATAATTATTGATATCGGAAGATGTCATCCAAAGAATAAAAGAGGAAAATGATATAATAGATGTAATATCTGAAAGTGTAAAATTAAAAAGAGGCGGAAGAAACTACTTAGGATTATGTCCTTTTCACCATGAAAAAACTCCATCCTTTAGTGTTTCTGCGGATAAGCAAATATATAAGTGTTTTGGATGTGGTGAAGCAGGCAACGTTATAACTTTTATTATGAAAACTAGGAATCTTAACTTTCCAGAAGCAGTAAGGTTTTTAGCTGATAGAGTTAACATAGAATTAGAATTAGATGGAGATAAGAATAATACATATAGAGAGAACGTTGAAAGATTATATAAAGTAAATATAGAGGCTGCTAGATATTTCTTTAGCTGCTTGAAAGAGAATAGCAGTGGAAAGAGATACCTACTAAATAGAGGTATAACTGAGAATATAATTAGAAGATTTGGACTTGGTTATTCTGTGGACAGATGGGATAGTATATTAAACTATTTAAAGAAAAAAGGTTTTACAGAGTTAGATATGCTTAATGTTGGGCTTATAATTAAAAGCCCAAAGGGATCTTATTATGATAGATTTAGAAATAGAGTTATGTTTCCTGTATTTGATTATAAAGGTAAAGTTATTGGTTTTGGAGGTAGAGTATTAGATGACTCAAAGCCTAAATATTTAAATTCACCAGAAACTCTTTTATTTAAAAAGGGAATAAATCTTTATGGTCTAAATTTTGCAATAAAAGGTAATGGTTCTCGAATATTAATAATAGTAGAAGGATATATGGATTGTATATCACTTCATCAATATGGAATAACTAATGTAGTAGCTTCGCTAGGAACAGCGCTTACAATCAACCAGGCAAGACTTATTAAAAGATATGCTGATAAAGTTATAATTTCATATGATTCTGATATTGCAGGGCAGGCAGCTACTTTAAGAGGACTTGATATATTAAAGAAGGTTGAATTGGATGTGAGAGTTCTTACGGTTCCTCAGGGCAAAGATCCTGATGAATTTATAAGAAATAATGGAAGAGATGCTTTTTTAAAACTCATTGATGAAGCACTTCCATTGATAGATTATAAGATAAATAAACTCAGGGAGGGCATAGATTTAAAAAATGCAAATGAACTTGCAAAGTTTGCAGAAAAAGCTCTAGAAATAGTAGTAGGTCTAGATCCTATAGAGAGAGAAATTTATCTAAAAAGACTATCAGAGGATACAAAAATAAGAGATCAGGCCTTATATGACATGTTAAATAATAAAATTCAAAAAATTGCAAAAAAAGATGAAAATATGAATATTGATCAGGTTTTTGGACAAAAATTATATTTAGACCCTGCATATTTAAAGGCTGAGAGAACACTTTTAAAGCTTATGGTTATTGATAATAAAGCTTTTGAATATGCATTAGGTATAGTTAAAAAAGAACATATGGCTTTAGAAAGTCATATGAAGATATACGAGTACATTTTAGAAGCTAATAAGCAAGAAATAGCTGAGAAAGAAAAGCATATAGAATATAAATGCAATGATATAGATACGTCTAAAGAATGGATAAATATAATGGAAACAGATTTAGTGCAGGGGGAACATGACTATAAAAGTGTATTAGATGATTGTATAAAAATGATACGAAAATACAAGCTAGAGGAGTCTAAAAAAAATATTATGAATAAAATTAAACAGTGCGAATTAGAAGGAAGGCTTGATGAGTCCTTGAAACTAGCACAGGAACTTATAGAAATACAGAAAAGGATAGGTGGTATGCAGTAATGGTTGAAGGAGGCAAAATAATGAAAGATAAAAGTGCAAAGATGCAAATAGTCAAGAAACTTTTGGAAAAGGGAAAAAAGACTGGCACTTTAACTTATAAAGAAATCATGGACGAATTAGATGAAATAGATTTAAGTCCGGAACAGATAGAAAAAATATATGAAGTACTAGAATCTATGGGAATTGAAGTTATTGGAGATATTCAGGATGTAGAAGTAGACGAAAAAGATTTGGATTTATCGGTTCCAGAAGGTATTGCTATAGATGATCCAGTTAGAATGTATTTGAAGGAAATAGGTAAAGTTCCACTACTTTCTCCCGAAGAAGAAATTGAATTAGCTCAAAAAATAGAGGATGGAAATCAAGCAGCTAAAAAGAAACTAGCTGAAGCTAACTTAAGACTTGTTGTAAGTATAGCAAAAAGATATGTTGGTAGAGGAATGCTTTTCCTTGATCTTATTCAAGAAGGAAACCTTGGACTTATAAAGGCAGTTGAAAAGTTTGATTATAGAAAAGGTTACAAGTTTAGTACTTACGCTACATGGTGGATAAGACAGGCAATTACAAGAGCTATTGCAGACCAAGCAAGAACTATAAGAATACCTGTTCATATGGTTGAAACTATAAATAAGCTAATAAGAGTGTCAAGACAGCTCTTACAAGAATTAGGTAGAGAACCTCAACCAGAAGAAGTAGCTAAAATTATGGAAATGCCGGTAGATAAGGTAAGAGAAATAATGAAAATAGCACAAGAGCCAGTGTCTTTAGAAACTCCTATTGGTGAAGAAGAAGATAGCCATCTTGGTGATTTTATACCGGATGATGAGGCACCAGCTCCAGCTGAAGCAGCAGCATTTACTATGTTGAAAGAACAACTTATAAATGTTCTAGATACTCTGACACCAAGAGAAGAAAAAGTATTAAGATTGAGATTTGGATTAGATGATGGAAGAGCGAGAACTCTTGA
Source organism: Clostridium sp. DJ247 (assembly GCF_014231265.1). Taxonomy (NCBI): domain Bacteria; kingdom Bacillati; phylum Bacillota; class Clostridia; order Eubacteriales; family Clostridiaceae; genus Clostridium; species Clostridium sp. DJ247. The sequence continues at coordinate 136,032 of NZ_JABAIW010000004.1, forward strand.
GGAAGTTGGAAAAGAGTTTAATGTTACTAGAGAGAGAATAAGACAAATAGAAGCTAAGGCACTAAGAAAACTTAGACATCCGAGCAGAAGTAAAAAGCTAAAGGATTATTTAGATTAAAGCACCAGAGACAAGGTGCTTTTGTCATATGGTGAAAAGCATAGCACATTAGATAGATCAAAGTTAAAAAAATATAACTTTTCAAACTAATATCCTAATATAAAGTATGTTATAATTATCATGGGAAGGTGATGATGTGGAAACTTATAAATCTACAAAAGGATTAGGAATATATTCTATACTGGGTATAACTATTTTATACAATACGTTGTTAATCGCATTATTTTTCCTAATAAACTCCTATGAGATATCAATACTCCTTAAGGTAGCTATAGTTATATTTAATATATACCAGATTTACTATATACTTATTTATAGTTCTTTAAGCTTTTTTATGGACAAGGATAATTTATATATTACTAGTGTATTGGGATTAAAGAAAATAAAAATTCCTTTTAATTGCATACAGGGATATAGAAGAGATTTTGGATATATAAAAGGGGTAAGGCTTTCAGGATATGGCAAAAATAATTTTGCTATAGGAAGATCTATAATTGATAAAATAGGAAATACTTATATGTTTGTAACTTCTACAAAAAATGTTATCTATATTAAAACCGATGAAACTAGCTATGGAATATCTCCAGAAAATATAGATGACTTTGAAAAGAAACTAAACGAGAATAATATCAGTTATTTGAATTGGGATTACAAAATCAATAAGGGAATAAACATTTACAAGGATAAAAGATTTTACATCCCCCTTATAATTGTTACTATAATAACGCTGTTAGTAACATTAAATCCTATAGTACTTTATCTATACCACAAGCTGCCACCTATGATGCCTTTGAGCTTTAATTCCCAATTTATTGCTATTAAATTTGGTACAGGAAAGCAATTTGCGTTTAAACATATGTTTTATGGTATACTAAATATGGCTGTACTTTTTTGTATGTATTATGCCGCTTATTTTTGTGCAAGATATGATAGAAAATCAGCATACAAGTTTATTTATATACCTTTAATATTATCTACAGTTTTTCTTATAATGCAAATTAGGATATTAGTGACATTTAGGTAATAAAACTTGATAAAATAATTTTAAGGAATGGGGAATATTCTAATGGAGCTTAGCTTAAGACTTAAAAATATTGTAGCAATGGTAGATAGTTGTGACTGTATTGCAGATATTGGAACAGATCACGGTTATATACCAATATATTTAGTAAAAAATCATATATGCCGCAGAGCTATAGCATCAGATATAAATAAAGGCCCAGTAAAAAAGGCGAAGTTTAACGTGGAACTTGAGAATGTACAAGATAAAGTTCAGTGTAGATTAGGACCAGGGCTTACTACTATAATGCCTGGGGAGGTACAGGGAATAGTAATAGCTGGTATGGGCGGAAATCTAATAAGTAATATATTAGAAGAAAGTGAAGATGTATTTAGAAAAGCTGAATTTGCTATACTTCAGCCTGTTCAAAATCCAGAAGTTCTAAGAGAATATGTTTATAAAAAAGGGTATAAAATAGTTGATGAAGAGTTATGCATTGATGAAGGTCGGTTTTACGAAATAATAAAGATAACATATGGACTTAACAGTGAAAATGTTAACGAAGTTTTTTATGAGATTGGAAAGATTCTTGTAGAAAAAAAACACCCTCTTTTAGAAGAATATATTAAGTCTAAATTAAATAAATATGGAAAGATATTAAACAATATAAATGAAGATACAGAAATAGCAAATAAAAGAAAGCTGGAGCTTAAACGAAACATCCTAAGATTGGAGGATTTATTAGATGAATTTAAGAGTAAAAGATATTCATAGAATAATGGAAGAGCATGCTCCTTCAAAATTTAAAGAAAGTTACGATAATGTAGGGCTTATGGTAGGGGATAGTTTATGTGAAGTAACCTCTATACTTGTTGCATTAGACTGTACTTTAGAAGTTATAGAAGAGGCTAGTAAAAAAGGATGCAATTTAATATTTACACATCACCCAATTTTATTTAGAAAGCCATCAAATATAACTACTGATACTTTATTAGGCAAGAAAATAATTAAAATTATACAAAATAATATAAACGTGTACTCTAGTCATACAAACTTAGACTCTGTAGTTGGTGGTATAAACCATATTATTATGGAGCTATTATGGTTTAATAACTTTAAAACAATTGAGTTAGCTGATAAAAGGGATGACTCAGACAAAGATACAGGAATAGGTAGAATTGCAGTACTTGATGAAGCTGTAACTTTGAGTCAGCTATGTGATATAATTAAAAATCGTCTACATATTCCTTATATAAGGTACTCTGGTGATGAAGACATGAATGTAAAAAAGGTTGCAGTAATAAATGGTAGTGGTCAGGATTATTTTAATGCAGCTAAGAGATTAGGAGCTGATTGCATAATTACAGGAGATACTACATATCATTATGTTAGTGATTTTCAAGAAGAAGGTGTAGCAGTTATTGACGCTGGACATTTTGGAACTGAATGGCCTGCTATGGAAATTGTTGCAAAATGGTTGAAAAATAAAATAGAATCAATGGGATTTAGTAACTCTGTATTTCTATCAGAGTGTAATAGAAATCCCTATAAGATTAAATAGAAATAGGTTTATAAACTTATTTCTATTTTTTTATAACCAAAACTTAATATAAATTTAATGTAGAGAATGTAAAATTTATATATATATAAATTTTACCTCGCATTATTTAATACATAAATTTAGCATTTTACCTAGTAGAGTCTAATAATCTAATAAATAATTATGAGGAGGAATAAAACATGAGCGTGTTAAATATGCTTATTGAAATCCAGGATAACCAAAAAGTTATAAAGGAATGTAACAAGGTATTAAAAAACGGCTCGTATATATATTTACTAAAAAAAATCAAACATGAATTTGAAAAAGAAAAAGCAGAATTTAGTATAAAAGAAAATAAATTAAAGGAGATAAGAGCCTCCATTGAAAGTATAATTACTGATATAAACAACATTAAAAAATATATAGATGGATGTGAGTTTAGACTTTATAATGAAGTTATAAAAGACTACAAGTTAATAGAAAAAATACAAAGAGAAATTAAAAATAAAAAGTGTTCTATAAAAGAATTAGAGGATAAAAGCTTAGAACTTCTAGAGAAAGAGGAAGAGCTGCAATTTGAAAGAGAAAATCTAAGAGCAAAGCTTTCAGAGTTAAGAGATAACTTTAATAGTTATAAAGAAACTAGTAGTAAAAAGATTAATAAGGCAAAAGAAGATATAAGGAAAGCAGAAAGTAATATAGAAAAGTTAGAAAAGCTTATTCCAGAAAAGCTCATGAAAGAATATAATAGCATTTCAGAGCTTAGAGGAACTGGGGCAGCAAAACTTAAAGATGGAGCATGCTCAGAGTGTAGAATAAAGGTTTCAGCTATTACTATAGATAGCATTAATAAATGCAAGGAGATAGTTTTCTGTGATAACTGTGGAAGAATTCTTTATTATAATAGTATGAAGAACTTAAAACATGCTAAATAGAAATATAAAAAATTATATTTGCAATTTCATCTTTAGTATGTTATTATAATACTTGCGAGTAAACCAGACAATCGCTGCTGTATAAATACAGGAGAGGAAAGTCCGAGCTCCATAGGGCAGGGTGCTGGGTAATACCCAGTCAGGGTGACCTGAAGGAAAGTGCAACAGAGATATACCGCCGAATATATTTTCGGTAAGGGTGGAAAGGCGAGGTAAGAGCTCACCAGCGCATTGGCGACTTTGCGGCTATGTAAACCCCATCTGGAGCAAGATCAAATAGGGAAGCATTTAAGGGGTGGCCCACTCCGCTTCCGGGTAGTATCGCTTGAGTTCATTGGTAACAATGGACCTAGATAGATGATTGTCAAATACAGAACTCGGCTTATAGGTTTAGTCGTTACTATTAAACACTAGGTTTAACCTTGGTGTTTTTTTGTTTTTTATAAACCTTTGTATTAATACATATTTAATGATATAATACTATTATTTCATAAAGTAAAGGAGTGTGAGGAAAGTGAATCCAATTGCTTTCTCAATAAATGGATTTGAAGTCAGGTGGTATGGTATAATTATAGCTTTTGGAGTTATTCTAGCCTTATCTTTAGCAAATTTGAATTCTAAAGCCAAAGACTATAATTTTGACACACTAATTGATACATTTTTAGTTTCTTTTCCTGCTGCTGTAATAGGTGCAAGAGTTTATTATGTAGTTTTTCAATTCAATGATTATAAGGATAACTTAATAGATATATTTAATATAAGGCAAGGAGGACTTGCCATACATGGGGGTGTATTATTTGGATTAGCTGCAGCATATTTATATACGAAGTATAAGAAAATAGATTTTATAGAAGCGGCAGATATAGCGGCGCCTTCAATAATATTAGGGCAGGCTGTAGGACGCTGGGGAAATTTCTTTAATGGAGAAGCACATGGCGGACCGGTATCATATGAATTTATTCAGCGTTTTCCAAAGTTTATACAGGAAGGTATGAATATAGGCGGTATATATTATCACCCTACATTTCTCTATGAGTCTATTTGGGATCTATGTGTTTGTATAATATTAGTGTATATTTTAAGAAAAGGAGTAAAAAAAGGTTCCGTTATTCTTACTTATATTGGACTATACTCTCTTGGAAGATTCTTTATAGAGGGATTAAGAACAGACAGTTTGATGTTTGGAAGCATAAGAGTGGCTCAACTTATAAGTGTTTTAGGAATTATAGTTTCTATAGCATTTTTATTAGTTATTAATAAGAAAAAATCTGCGTAATAACTTTTGGAGGAACAGCATCTATGAAGAAGTCCTATTTAAATCTTTATAGAAATCAGTTAGGTGAAATGTACGAAAAGTTAACTGATAAAAAAGTTCGGAAATCAATAGGTATGTACTATACTCCAAATTTTATAGTAGACTATATGCTTATGAATACTGTTATGAAAATTGATATAGTAGAAAATCCATGGGTAAAATTGTTAGATCCATCCTGTGGAGCAGGGTATTTTTTAACAAGAGCATATGACATCTTAAAGGAAAAATTTCTAGATAACCTAGAAATTTTGAGAGAAAAATATTCTAACAATATATATTTACTGGATGTAGCAGAAAAAAATAACTATACACCCATAGAGGTAAAAGGATATGATTACTGGATTAAGGATAACCTTCACTATCATATTTTAAAGAACTGCTTATATGGTGCAGATATAGATGCTGCAGCTATCGAAATTGTCAAGAAGAATCTACTACGTAAGGATTTGTCAAAGGCACCCATATGTATGAATATAGTTCAAGGTGATAGCTTGATAAAATGGGAGGAAATATCGAATTTTACTGATGAAAAAGCTATAGAGCGATATTCCGTTTATAATAATATAGGGAGATTAGACTACAAAGATATTTGTAACAAAATTATTGAATTAAAAGATTTTTGGAATAACAGTTTTGATTTTATAATTGGTAACCCACCTTACGTAGTACTGCTCCAATCTAATTTAAATAAAAATTATTGGAGCTATATTGTTAATAACTATAGAACTATAGGATATAAAAAAAACGTATTTTATTTACTTATAGAAAGAGTGCTAAAAAAACTTAAAGAGAATGGAACTCATAGTTTTATAGTTCCAGATAGATATTTCTTTTCTAGTAGTTATACTAAATCCAGAAAGAAACTAATAAGTAACCTAAAAGTTACCAATATAACACAGTTTTCAAACAAAGTATTCAAGGATGCAATTGTGGGAACTGCTTTATATATAGGAAAAAGGTGTACGTATGATAATACTCATGATATAAGTATTAAGTTAAATTATGTTAATGAAAAGAATTACTGTCTCACTAAAATAAATCAAAGTAATTTAATTAAAGATAAAAGGTCTGTAGTAAATATTATTACAAAGGATGAATATAGAAGAGTAGTAAAAAAAATAGATAACCTATCTAAACCACTTAGGAATTTATCAAACATACATGTAGGAATGATGATAAAGAATAAGAATCAATGCTTTAGTCAAGATTTTTTGCATAATGAAAATAGAATTGTTATAGGACGTGATTTAGGAGAATATATAATACAGCATGATAGAAGATATTGTGACATAAATAATGTGGAAATTTTCGGTGGAACAAAAGACTTAAAGAAACATAAGGAATATCCTAAAATTCTACTAAGAAAAACAGGTAGTAGTATAGTAGCAAGTTTAGATGAGAAGGGGATATTAGCAGAACAATCTGCATACTTAATAATACCTTCAGAAAAAAATAAAGTTTATAATATTCTTGGGCAGGTTCAGTCAAATATATGTAATTTTTATTTTAAAGAAGTTTTGATAACTAATCCAGAAGCATATCCATATATACAACATTATGATGTAGAAAAACTTCCTATAAATGAAAAACTTATAGGTAACAAAAACTTTGAAGATATTGTAAAGAAAATAATTAGTATAAAGTATGAAATAAAAAATATTGAATTTAATCAGGGATTATCTAAAAATAATTATGAAAAAATTATTCATAACTATAAGGCTGCAAAAGAAAAACAAATAAGCTTAAATTTGTTACTCAATAAATATATTAAAGATGCCAATTATCATCTATATGAAGCATATGGTTTTACATCAGAGGAAATAAATTTAATCGAAGGTAGATTAAATAAATATAAAAACACTAAGAATAATAGATTTAAGAAAAGTAAAAATAGCAAAAACGAATTTTATAATGATTTAATAAATGCTATATACGAGCTTGTTATAAAACAGGTAGAAAATTTGCTTGAAGTTAACCAGAATTACCTATTTATAGAAGAAATTAGATCAATGCTTATGAAAGATATTGAAAATTATAAAGATATCTTATCTATACTTGATAACTACGAATTTGAAAGCAAACATTCGGATAAATTAAAAAATATACTGACAGCTTACTCTGAAAGCTGGAATATATATGTGAGAAATAAATCGTTACATAGAAACTATAAAGAAATAATTAGATATAACAAAGACAGTTTTGGGTTATCTCGCTGGCCAGATAAAATTCATGAGTGTTGGTTTTCGCGCAGTAAATAAAAACACTGAAGTGTTAGAGAATTATACTTCAGTGTTTTTTGTCTAGAGATGTTAAATTTGGGGCATGGGTATCTATATAAAAATACTATTCAGAAAGTTTTAATTTAAGGGTCTTTTGATTACCATTTCTAACTATATCTAGATTTATTTCATCACCAGACTTATGCTGGGATTTAATTTTATTTATGTCATTTACTGATATAATAGATTTGCCATCAAATTTTTTAATTATATCACCGGTTTGAAGTCCTGCTTTTTCAGCAGCACTGAATTCTTGTACTTGAACTACGTATACTCCTTCAGGTATAGAGTATTGTTTTGATAGATCAGAAGTTATGTCTCTACCTGTAATTCCTATCTTTAAAATAGGTTTAAGTAACCCGTTGATTTTAGGTTTTACTATATCAATAGGTATAGCGAAACCAAGACCTTCAACACCATTACCACCCATTTTAGCAGAATTTATTCCTATTACTTGACCAGCAGAATTTACAAGAGCACCACCACTGTTTCCTGGATTAATAGCTGCATCGGTTTGAAGAAGGGTTTGTTTAGTATTACCCACTTGTATTTCTCTATTTGTAGCACTTATAACTCCTGTTGTTACAGAACCTAATAATTCCTTCCCTAAAGGATTTCCAATTGCTACTACTGAATCGCCAACCTGAAGGTCCTTTGAGCTTCCAAGCTCCGCTACAGCTGGCATTTTTATATTTTCAGTTACCTTTATTATGGCTAAATCAAGTTCGGCATCATAGTTTATTATTTTAGCAGATACTTCCTTTTTATTATTAAGTATTACACTAACCTGTTGAGCTCCATTTATTACATGATAATTTGTTAGAATATATCCATCTTCATTAATTATTATACCAGATCCAATTCCTTCTTCAGCTCTTTGACTAAAGCCAAAGGAATCAGATTGAGCAGCACTTTTAACGGATACACCTACTACCGCAGGGCCAACCTTTTTTGCTATTTCAGAAACCGTTAACGCACCAGTAGATGAAACCATAGGTGAGGCGTTAAAAGAAGAAGCCGATTGGTTTTGAGCTATACTTTGATATAAAGGAGTATCTTTAAACAATTGAGATTTAGGCAATAAATATAAAGAAGCAGCAGTGGAAGCAGTTCCTCCTACTATACTGCAAATTAATCCTATAATTACATACGAAAGTACTTTACTTTTCTTATTTGATTCTTTGTCATAGGATTTATTCACATCTATATAATTAGTATTAACCACATTTTCTTTCTGGAAATCAGAGCTTCCAGTGATAAGTTCATATGTTTCATTATTTTTATTATTAAAGTTATCCATAAATTATTCCTCCTAACATTAAATAGTTTCTATATACTTATAATAATTTTATATTGTGTCATTTTAATGACAAAAATGTTAACTACGTATAACATTTTTGTGGAATAAGTGTTAAAACCATTAAAAGATTTTTCAGATGCTTAAAGTGAAACTTATTCTATACTCAAACTTAAATTCCCCTCAGGTATCCTGAGGGGAATTTTTATGAGTTACTTATTCTATCAATATCTAGAGCACTTTTAGGTGGCTTTTTTTCCATTTCTTCTTCATAAATTATGTCTGGTTTTGATAGTTTTTTATTTTGTGGTTTTGTGGCTTTTTTACTTTCTCTATGCATCTCATATCCTGATTTCTAATACCATGAAAAATTGATTTTCGCATAGTTTTTCATTCTATTTACTAAATAGAACGGTAGTATTACAGGATTCAACTACTAGGGTTAACACTACAGAAATCAGTTCTCCACCTCCTTTCATATTGTATATAGTTTCCTTGTAAAAAAAATTTATACTTTTAATAAATGTATGTTAAAATATAATAATTGAGAAAATTCATTATAATTAATCTTCAAGGAAAGGTATCAAAATGTTTATATACAACAGAAACATAGAGTTAGAATCGAAAGAATATGAAGTTAACATGGATCCAGTTAAACGTAAAGTTTATGGAAGTTTCTATACACCAGAATATATTGTGGATTACATGGTAGAGAGTACTATTAAATGTGCAGATATTATTGAAAATCCTTTTATAAAAATATTAGATCCAGCTTGTGGTTGTGGGTATTTTTTAAACAAGGTTTACGATGTGCTTACAGAAAAATTCACTGAAAAAATTGAGATTCTTAGACAGATATACAGCAGTGAAGAGTATTTTATAGAAACATATAGAGGAACACTAGTATTAAAGGGAGAAGATTACTGGAAAAAAGAAAATATTCATTATCATATAATAAAAAACTGTATATATGGAGCTGACATTGATAAAAATGCAGTTGATTTAACTGTAATGAGCTTACTACTTAAACAAAATAATCAGCTAAGTATAAAAACTAATATAATCTGCTGTGATAGTCTAATAAAGTGGGAAGAAGATTATGATTGGGATGAGGTTATAAAAAGCCATGATGGCATGTTTAGGTGTAAATATAGGGATATAAATAGTGAAAGTAAAGAAATAAAACTAAATGAAAGTGAACTAAACAATTTAATAAAAAAATGTAATTTTTGGAGAAATAAATATGACTATGTTATAGGAAATCCGCCTTGGGTATCACTAAGTAGGAAACATAGTAAAAATATTGAAAGTCAGTTAGTAAGTTATTATGTTAATAAGTATAATGGAAATCTATACTTACCTAATTTATACGAATACTTTATAAAGAGGGCTTTTCAACTATTAAGAACTGGAGGAATAGTTGCATTTATAATACCAGATAGATTTTCTAAAAATCTTCAGTATAAATCACTAAGAGAGGAAATTTTGAAAAAATATAGTATATTAAATATAGTTTTTCAAGTAGTGTTTCCTAAGATAAATACTGATACCATGATTTTCATAGCTAAGAAAGAATATAAAGAGAATAATGAGATGCAGTTAGGAATACATAATAAAGAGATATATTTTCTTCATCAAAAAAAATATTTATTAAACGCTAATTATGAGTTTACACAGGGTAATAGTGATTGTTATAAATTACTTAAGGATAAGATTGAAGATAAAATCAAGTTTCTTGGAGATATAACAACAACTTTTACGGGTTTTATAGGTAGTACTAAAAAGATAACAAAAGAAAAAATAAGTGATTCCCAAGTGAAAATATTAAAGGGAGAAAATATTCAAAGGTTTAAGGTTTTAGAAAATTATTATTATGAGTTTTCTTCTGAAAATATAATAGGGGGCACAAAAGATATTTCGAAACTTGCATGTCCACTAAAGATATTAATTAGAAAAACTGGAAATAGATTAATAGCTACTCTAGACAGCAGCGGTTATATAATAGAGCAGTCTCTTTATGGCGTAATAAACTTGAGTAATGAATTCTCTTATAAATATATATTGGGTATAATAAATTCAAAGTTAATGGAATGGTACTATTTGAATTATCTAATAACAAACTTAAATTCTACTCCTCAAATAAAAAAATACAGTTTAGATAGGATACCTATTAAATGCTGTAGTCTTAAAATGCAAAAGAATATAGAAGGACTAGTTGATATAATCATGTCAGAAGTGATAAGTTATAGTAAAAAAGAACTTTCAAATGAAAAAATTAATAATTTACAACTTGAACTAGACAGAGAGGTTTTTAAAGTATACGATATTAGTTTGAAAGAACAGAAAATTATAATGGACTCACTAAATCAATATAAAATCAGGGGGGATTTATGATGTTTACCTTAATTACTTTAGCTATGATAGGATTTATAGTATATGTAGTTCTTTCTATAGTTGGTATAGTAGTACTTCCGCTAGTAGGTATAGTAATATTTTTCGCAGTTGTGCTTGCTATAATAGGTGTTATATTTAAAATTATATTTGCACTTCCGTTTCTTGTACTAATAATTCTTTTAATATTTTTATATTGTATAAATAATAAATAAATAATGAATAATAAATAAGAGAATTAAAATTTATCCAACGACTACCCGCTCTAATACTCTTATCTTTATATGAAACTCCTCTTCGGAGGAGTACTCACAGAGTAAGCGACCATATCAAAATCGCAGATTTTGTATGTCTGATTAACCGATTGGCACAAAATCACAGATTTTGGTTCTCTGCTTAACTAAGAGTAAAGAGCGGCTACGTCCCAGGATTCGTTCAACTAAGAATCAGGTGGGGTCAAAACCCCATCTGATTTAAGTTTCGCTTTATTTAAGCTAATGAAAATGAAAAAGATATTATAATGATATTGAAACTACTATATTGATAAAATTCTGTTAGTTTTAACAATTTGTACTTTGTAAACTATTTTTAATATATAAAATAGTTTGAAAGTAATGTTCGCACTGAATCGAATATGGTTGCAAAAAAAACGTTAATAGTAAATATCAATAAGAACAATAATGTTAAATAAAGATAAAATATATTGATTATATTTTAGAATAGTGATAACATATTTTAGGACTTTTTTATTTATTAGGAGGAATTTTAAAATGTATTCACAGAAGGAAAAGCCAGAAAATACAAGGAAATCATTCTTAGATTCATTTTTTAAGCTAACAGAAAATAACACAACACCAAAAACAGAGATATTAGCAGGAATTACTACATTTATAACTATGGCATATATAATTTTTGTAAATCCTAATATCTTAATGCAAGCTGGTATGAACTCTAAGGGGTTATTGGGTGATGCAGCAGTTAAGGCTGGACTATCAGCCGTAAATGACCCCGTTGTAGCATCAGTTTTTGCTGCAACATGTATATCAGCAGCGATTGGTACTTTTGTAATGGCATTATATGCTAATCTACCATTTGCACAAGCACCTGGTATGGGACTTAATGCATTCTTTACCTATAGTGTATGTTTAACTTTAGGTTATACATGGCAACAAGCACTAGCAGCAGTTTTCGTATCAGGAATAATATTTATTATTATTACAGTAACAGCTATAAGAGAAAAGATAGTAGATGCACTTCCACATAATCTTAAGCTTGCAATATCAGGCGGTATAGGTCTATTTATAGCCCTTATAGGTCTTAAAAGTGGAGGAATAATTGTAGGTAGTCCGGCTACATTGGTTAGTTTTGGAAGATTTACTGATCCACATGCATTAGTAACTCTTATTGGTATAGTAGTTACAGGAATTTTAATGTCAAGAGGAGCTAGAGCTTCAATATTATTAGGAATTATAATTACTACTATTATAGGTATTCCTTTTGGAATAACTCATCTTGAGAGAATAAATGTATTTAGTGCACCACCATCATTAGCACCAACTTTCTTTGCTCTTGATTTCAAAGGTCTATTAAGATTAGGTGAAGCTGGTATGGTTGGAGCTTTTGCAAGTTTGGTTATGGTTGTTATAACATTTAGTTTAGTTGATTTATTTGATACTATAGGAACATTAGTAGGAACAGCTCAAAAGGCTAAAATGTTAGAAAAAAATGGAAGAGTTAAAAATATGAATAAGGCTCTATTATCAGATGCGATAGCTACAACTGCTGGTTCAATCCTTGGTACGAGTACTGTAGTAACATACGTAGAATCTACATCAGGAATATCACAAGGAGGAAGAACTGGACTTACTTCCTTTACAACAGGGGTGCTATTTATACTAGCATTATTCTTTGGAGGGGTTGTTGGAGTAGTTCCACCAGAAGCAACAGCACCAGCTCTTGTTATAGTCGGAGTTCTTATGATGGGAGCTGTAACAAAGATAAATTTTGACGACTTTACTGAAGCATTACCAGCATTCTTTACTATCGCTATCATGCCTTTCAGTTTTAGTATAGCGAACGGTATAGCTGCGGGAATAATCTTCTATCCTATAGTAAAAGTAGTTACTGGAAAACAAAAGGAAGTGCATCCAATTGTATATGTATTAGCTTTATTGTTTATACTAAGATTTACTTTATTACCTGAATAATATATAGTTTATTGCATGAGCAGTATGAATTTCATTCATACTGCTCATTTGTATTTGCATTGTACAGAGATCCACTGGCAAAACTGAAATTATACTCCGAGATATGTTACCAAACTTCAGCACGTTAAAAACTTTTAATCATTCTAAAGTTCGTGTTTTAGAAAACCTAAGAACCTTCGATAAACTCGCTTCTCTCAAACAATCTAAGGTTTTTCTGAAATCAGAACCTTAGACTCATTAAAAAGTATTTAGCATGACTAAGAATTGGTATCATATTCCGGAGTATAAGTTAAATCTTAACGGCGGATAGCTATATTTTTATAATGTTAACATTCAATTAAAAATATAATAAATAGGTTGAATACCATAGCAATATAATTTAACATTATACCATTATTAAAAATTAGGATGGTTAAGTTATGAGTAAACTTTCTAAAATGCTTAATTTTATTTTTTTTCTATTAGTAGTAATTACTACATATATTCTTTTTAATATTATTTATTTTGGTGAATCTTCTAAAGCACAAAAATCCGATTGCATAATTGTGCTTGGGTGTAGTGTATATGGAACAGTTCCTAGCCCATTTTTAGTTTGGAGAACAGAGCATGCATTGCAGTTATATAATAAAGGCTATGGTAAATATATAATAGTATCTGGGGGTAAAGGTCCAGGAGAAGATATTTCGGAAGCGGAAGCTATGAGAAGATATTTAATATCTAAAGGTATGGATCAGTCTAAGATATTAGTAGAAGATAAATCAAGCTCCACTATGGCAAATTTAATAAATTCGAAAATAATAATGAAAGAAAAAAATCTAAATACTGCTGTAATAGTATCTAATAAGTTTCACTTAAAAAGGGCATCATTAATGGCGAAGGAACAAAATATAAATGCTAGTTATTCAGGGGTTTTTGTAAAAGATTATAAAGCTCATGAAATAAAGGGATACATTCGAGAAGTACCAGCATTTGTAAAATATTATATGTTAAAAGCTTACTCAAGAATACTATAGGATTCTATATTCTTATAGTATTCTTTTTTCATTAAAAGTATTAATTACACAATCAGCCATTAATTTATGTCCGAGAACTGTTGGGTGAAGACCATCTATATATATATCTTTTGAGTCTACTAGCTCAAGGCTTTTGATAAAACAATCATAAAAATCTATAGAATTTAAATTATTAGCAGCGGTAAAAGAAAGTATCCATTGCCTATAGTCTTTGATGTTAGTGTTAACAATATTGTAGTTAATACTATTACTCCATTTTTTTTCTGCTATATATGTATCTATAGGTGGTTGTATACCAATAATAGGGACAATATTGCTTTGAATGGCTTCTTTTACTAATTCTTCAATGTTTCTTTCTACAAGCTCTAAAGAACGACCTCCTAGAAAATCGTTATCCCCTCCTAGAATTATAACGTGAGTCGGACTTAATTGAAGTATATCTTTATAGGATCTTGAAAGCATTCCGGTAGTAGTATCTCCGTTTATACCTTTATTAAATATATCTATATTCAATTTATTTTTAATAAGCTCTACCCAACAATTTTTTCTAGGTACACCATATCCAAATGTCAAGCTATCGCCTATACAAACTATTTTCATGAACAATCACCATACTCCTTCTCTTTTCGTTCAATTATTTCTCCAAATTAGTAGAATAGATAAAATAATATAATAAATACTAATAATAAAATTTATAATTATGTTCTTTTATTTAATTTTATTCCAATTATATCATATGTTTATTAGAACTATATAGCATTTAATAAGATAAACATTAGCTATATCAAAGAAAATATATTAAATGATTTATGTAAACACGAATAATAATAATAAAATACCACGTTATTATTTTAATCTAAACGAATGATAATATATTAAATGAGGAAAATATATTGATTTGTTGAAGATGATATGTTAACATAAAAATGCACGATAAATAAATATTACATCCATATAATCCTAATAATAAGGTTTAGGAGTCTCTACTAGGAAACCGTAAATTTTCTGTCTATGGGTGAATCTGAAGATGTTAGTAGTCAATTATATAATTGACTACATTAAACATGCTATATGAGTTTTGCTATCGGATTCTCCATGGAAATCTAGCGAAACTTTTTATATTATAATAAAATAGGTGTTACCATACAGCAGTATTTAAAAGTAGTAATCTTACGGCTGCTAGTAAATGGATAGATTAAAGTTTAGGAGGATTGTATATGAAAGTTGCTATTATTTTTGGAAGTAAATCAGATACAGAAAAGATGAAGGGTGCTGCCAATGCATTAAAGGAATTCTCTATAGAATATAAAGCATTTGTATTATCAGCACATAGAGTTCCAGAAAAGCTTATGGAAACTATTAGAAATATCGAAGAAGAAGGATATGAATGTGTAATTGCAGGAGCAGGGTTAGCCGCTCATCTTCCAGGTGTTATTGCTTCTCACACAACTCTTCCTGTTATTGGAGTTCCAATTAACGCTGCAGTAGAGGGGTTAGACTCTTTGTTATCCATAGTTCAAATGCCTAAATCAATTCCTGTTGCAACAGTTGGTATAAACAACAGTTATAATGCTGGTATGCTTGCAGTTCAAATATTATCTATAAAATATCCAGAACTAAAAGAAAAATTAAATAATTTCAGAGTTGATATGAAAGAAAAATTCATAAAGGAAAATGAAGAAGGAGTGGAATTATAAAATGGAAAAAAGAGAAATGATGTACGAAGGAAAAGCAAAAAAAATTTATGCTACTGATGATAAAGATAAAGTAATAGTTTATTATAAAGACGATGCTACAGCATTCAATGGAGAAAAAAAAGGTCAGATTCAAGATAAAGGAGAATTAAATAACGCTATAACATCTGCGTTGTTTGAACTTTTAGAGAAAAGTGGAGTAAAAACACATTTTGAGAAGAAACTAAATGACAGAGAACAGTTATGTAAGAAAGTTGAGATAGTTCCATTAGAAGTTATTGTTAGAAACGTAGCTGCAGGAAGTATGGCAAAAAGATTAGGGCTTGCTGAAGGAACTGAACTTAAGACAACAGTTTTTGAATTAAGCTACAAAGATGATTCCTTAGGAGATCCATTAATCAATGACTATCATGCAGTGGGTATAGGAGCAACAACTTTTGAAGAACTTAAAGTCATTTACGATATGACTGCAAAAGTTAACGACGTTTTAAAAGAATTCTTCTTAAAACAAGGTATAAAACTAATTGACTTTAAGTTAGAATTCGGAAGATTTAATGGAGAAATTCTACTTGCAGACGAAATATCACCAGATACTTGCAGATTCTGGGATGCAGAAACTAATGAAAAGCTAGATAAGGATAGATTTAGAAGAGATCTTGGAGATGTTAAAGAAGCTTATATAGAAATTCTTAATAGAATAAGCAAATAATCTATAAGAACTAAGAATTAAAAATTAAGAATATGGTATTATATTTTTAGAGATTTTATGTATTAAAAATAGTTCTTCAGAAAGGAAAGGTTGTTAATGAGCAGCTTAAAAAATAAAAACTATGACCTTCTATCGTTAGATTTCGAAGAAGATAAGATTAAAGATGAATGTGGAGTTTTTGGAATATTTTCAGAAGATAATTTAGACGTATCATCTATAACATACTATGGTTTATATGCTCTCCAGCACAGAGGTCAAGAGAGTGCTGGTATAGTTGTATCAGATGGTAAAGAGTTAAAATGTCATAAAGATATGGGCTTAGTAACAGATGCTTTTGATGAGAAAATTCTAAGTGACCTAAAAGGAACAGCAGCCATCGGACATGTAAGATATTCAACTACAGGTTCAAGTACTGTAAATAATGCTCAACCTATAATTGTAAAATATAAGCTAGGAAGTATTGCTATTGCACATAATGGTAATCTTGTAAATGCAGATGTAATCAGAGAACTTTTAGAAGATGGTGGATGTATATTCCAAACCTCTATAGACTCAGAAGTAATTTTAAATCTTATAGCTAGAGGGGCAAAAAAAGGAATAGAAAGTGCCGTAGTAGATTCAATACAAGCTGTAAAAGGTTCTTATGCAATTGTAATCCTGACTGAAGATAAGCTTATAGGTGTACGTGATCCTAATGGTATAAGACCCCTATGTATAGGAAAGATAAACAATAGTTATATATTATGTTCGGAAAGCTGTGCTCTAGATTCCGTAGGTGCAGAATTTGTACGTGATGTAGATCCAGGAGAAATTGTAATTATAGACAAAGAAGGAATTAGGTCTATAAACTTTGCTGAGAGAACTAAATGTGAGACTTGTGCCTTTGAATACATTTATTTTGCTAGACCAGATAGTACTATTGATAGCATAAATGTGCATAATTCTAGAGTAAGAGCTGGTAAAAAACTGTATGAGGAATGCCCAGCAGAAGCTGATGTGGTTATTGGCGTTCCAGATTCAGGAATCAGTGCAGCAGTTGGATATGCTGAGGCATCTGGAATACCATATGATGTAGGCTTTGTAAAAAATAAATATGTAGGAAGAACCTTTATAGCTCCATCTCAAGAATTGAGAGAGAGAGCAGTCTCAGTAAAGCTTAATCCACTAAAGGTTAATATAGATGGTAAAAGAGTAGTTATTATAGATGACTCCATAGTAAGAGGAACTACTAGTAGAAGATTGGTGGATTCTCTAAGAAAAGCTGGAGCAAAAGAAGTCCACTTTAGAGTATCATCACCAGTTGTAAAGTATCCATGTTACTTTGGTCTTGATACTGGATATAGAAACGAACTTATTGGAGCTAATTCAACATTAGAAGAAATAAGACAAGAAATAGGCGCAGATAGTCTTGGATATATAAGCATCGACGGATTATTAGAGTCTTTAAATAAAGATAAAGGTTTTTGTGTTGGATGCTTCGGTGGTGTATATCCAGTATCAGCACCAATGGAAGTATCAAAGAATCGTTTAGAATAACAATTGATAAAAATTAGGGGTGAAAGAATGGTAACATATAAAGATTCTGGAGTTAATATAGAAGAAGGATATAAATCAGTAGATCTTATAAAACAACATGCAGCTAAAACATTTATACCAGGAGTATTAAATGGTCTTGGAAGTTTTGCAGGGATGTTTGAACTTGGTAGTTATAAAAATCCTGTGCTTGTTTCTGGTACTGATGGCGTAGGAACAAAGCTAGAATTTGCTTTTAAAACAAAAAAATATGATACTGTTGGTATTGATTGTGTTGCTATGTGCGTTAACGACATACTATGTCATGGAGCTAAGCCTATATTTTTTCTTGACTATATAGCTTGTGGTAAGCTTGATGCAATGGTTGCAGCTGATTTAGTTAAAGGTGTAGCAGAAGGATGTACTCAAGCAAACTGTGCTCTAATTGGAGGAGAAACTGCTGAAATGCCAGGATTTTATCCAGAAGGTGAATATGATATAGCTGGTTTTGCAGTAGGAGTAGCGGAAAAAGATGAGATTATAGATGGAAGCAAGATTCAAGAAGGGGATACGCTGATAGGTTTAGCTTCAAGTGGTCCTCATAGTAATGGATATTCATTAATTAGAAAGCTTGTAACCAATTTAGAAGATGAATTTGATGGAAGAAAAATGTCAGATGTATTACTAACTCCAACAAAAATATATGTTAAACCTATATTGAATATTCTAGAAAAGTTTGAAATAAGAGGAATGGCTCATATCACAGGTGGCGGATTCTTTGAAAACATACCAAGAATGTTTAAAGAAGATTTTACTGCAGTTATTGATAAGAATAGCTTTGAGATTCCAGCTATACTTAAGCATATAATGAGTTTAGGCGTAGAAGAAACACACATGTTTAACACTTATAATATGGGTATTGGATTTGTTTTATGCGTTAAAGAAGATGATGCAAATAAAGTTATTGAAGAATTAAACAACTTAGGTGAAAAAGCTTATAAAATTGGATATGTGAAAAAAGGAGCCAAGGAAGTATGTTTAAAATAGCTGTTCTTGTATCGGGTGGCGGAACAAATCTTCAATGCATAATAGATGCAGTTAACAGTGGATATTTATCAGGATGTTCTATTGAAGCTGTCATAAGCGATAGGCATGATGTTTATGCTTTGGAAAGAGCTAAAAAAAGTAATATAGCTGCTTATGTATTTGATAGAAAGGAATATAAAGATAACATTTCTGATGAAATTTTAAAGCTGCTTTACGGAAAAGTAGATTTAATAGTTTGTGCAGGATGGCTTTCTATACTTAAAGGTGAATTAATTAATAAATTTGAAAATAGAATTATAAATATTCATCCATCATTAATACCAGCATTTTGTGGTGCTGGTATGTATGGTTTGAAGGTTCATGAAAAAGCTTTAGAGTATGGTGTAAAAGTAAGTGGATGTACTGTACATTTTGTAGATTCGGGGACAGATAGTGGACCTATATTGATTCAAAAAACTGCACCGGTTTATGCAGAGGACACTCCTAAAACATTGCAAAGTAGAGTTCTGGAGCAAGAACATATAGCTCTTCCAGAAGCTATTAAGCTTATTATGCAAGGTAAAGTTAAGGTTTTAGGAAGAACTGTACTAATTGAGCAATAATATAAAGAAAGCTAACAAAGTGTAAGTATCATAAAGATTATTAAAATGTGGAGGTATATAGAGTGATAAGACGTGCCTTAATTAGCGTATTTGATAAAACTGGAGTACTAGAGTTGGCTAGTTTTTTATCTAATATGGGAGTTGAAATAGTTTCTACTGGAGGAACTTACAAATATCTTATTGAAAATGGATTAAAAGTAGTAGAGGTTTCAGATATAACTGGATTTGAAGAAATACTTGATGGAAGAGTGAAAACTCTACATCCTAATATACACAGTGGAATTTTAGCTATAAGAGATAACGAAAAACATATGGAAACCATTGAAAAAAAGAATATAAAACCAATAGATTTAGTTGTAGTAAATTTATATCCTTTTTTTGAAAAGGTAAAAGAAGACTTGGCTTTTGACGAAAAAGTTGAGTTTATAGATATTGGCGGACCTACAATGATCAGGGCTGCTGCTAAAAATTTCAGAGATGTAATAGTACTTACAGATGTAAATGACTATGAAAATACTATTAATCAAATTAAGGAAAATGGAGATGTAGATTTTAATACAAGGAAAAAGCTTGCGGGTAAAGTGTTTAATCTTATGTCCGCTTATGATGCTGCAATCAGTAATTTCCTATTAGAAGAGGAATACCCTGAATATTTAACTATTTCCTATAAGAAATCTATGGATCTTAGATATGGAGAAAATCCTCATCAAAGTTCAGCTTACTATACATCAACAGTTGAAAGTGGAGCTATGAAGGATTTTGAACAACTAAATGGAAAAGAGTTATCCTATAACAATATAAAAGATATGGATATAGCTTGGAAAGTTGTTAATGAGTTTGAAGAAATTGCTTGTTGTGCAGTAAAACACAATACTCCTTGTGGCGCAGCTATAGGAGATAACGTATATGATACTTATTTAAAAACTTTTGAATGTGATAAAACTTCAATATTTGGAGGAATTGTAGCATTTAATAGAACTGTAGATAAGAAAACTGCAGAAGAGCTTGCTAAAATATTCCTTGAAATAGTTATAGCTCCTGAATTTGATGAAGCTGCTTTAGAAGTTTTAAAAGCTAAAAAGAATTTGAGAGTTATAAAATGTGCTGTAAAACCTGTAAGCAACATAGAACTTGCAAAAGTGGATGGAGGAATTCTTGTTCAATCTGCAGACGACAAATTAGTAGATGAATTAAAGGTAGTAACAGAAAAAGTTCCAACTGAAAAAGAAATGCAGGATTTATTATTCGGAATGAAAGTATGTAAGTATGTTAAATCAAATGCCATAGTTGTAGTTAAAGACGGAATGGCAAAAGGTATAGGCGGAGGACAGGTTAACAGAATATGGCCAGCTTGTGATGCTATGCAGAGAGCAGGAGATGGAGTAGTTCTTGCTTCAGATGCTTATTTCCCATTTGGAGATATAGTTGAAGAGGCTGCTAAATACGGAATAAAAGCTATAATTCAACCTGGTGGTTCCATGAGGGATCAGGATTCCATAGATGGATGTAATAAACATGGTATCTCCATGGTATTCACAGGGATAAGACACTTTAAACACTAAAAATAATTATTGCATAGATAATCACGCCCGAAATTTAACTTATACTCCAGGATATATTACCATGTTTCGTCACGTTAAATATTTTTAATTAGTCTAAAG
>NZ_JABAIW010000050.1:0-36455 GCF_014231265.1 Clostridium sp. DJ247
ACTTTAGACTGATTAAAAGTTTTTAACGTGCTGAAGTTTGGCAACATATTCCGGAGTATAAGTTAAGTTTCCACTTTTGAAACTTATAATATATACAAACATTTTCTGGACAAAATAAATAGAGCAGATGTTAACAGCTGCTCTAGATATGTAAATCTATAATTATTTAACTAGATTTTGAGCTACACACAATGCTGCAAATATTATGGCACTTATAACTGTAACTCTTGATAACATAGCCTCTGAAGTTCTAGATTTGTTTCTTGAGTAAAAAGATTCATTTGTACCACCGCTGATTAATCCACTTAATCCATTAGTCTTACTAGGCTGCATCATAATAGCTACTATTAGCACTATTGCTACTAATAATTGTATCACAGTCAAAAGAGTACGCATATTTCCCACCTCCTGGCATTTTAACACATCTTACATTGTAACATATAAATATAGCTATTACAATAAAACATACCGATTTACTTCAACGCAAACCGGTATGTGTAGTAAACTTATTATCTACTTCTTTATATTGTAGAAAGCAGCTAATCCTCTGTATTCTCCAACTTCATCTAATTCTTCTTCTATTCTTAGAAGTTGGTTGTATTTTGCTACTCTTTCTGATCTAGCTGGTGCACCAGTCTTTATTTGGCCTGCATTTACTGCTACAACTAAATCAGCTATTGTAGTATCTTCTGTTTCACCAGATCTGTGTGATACTACTGCAGTATATCCAGCTCTTGCTGCCATTTCTATAGCATTTAAAGTTTCTGTAAGAGTTCCTATTTGGTTTAGCTTTATAAGTATTGAGTTTGCAACACCTTTTTCTATACCAGTCTTAAGTCTACTTGTATTAGTTACAAATAAGTCGTCTCCTACAAGCTGTATTTTTCCACCTAACTTTTCAGTTATTATCTTCCAACCCTCCCAATCTTCTTCAGCCATTCCGTCTTCAATTGAAATTATTGGATATTTGTTAACAAGATCTACATAGTAATCTGCCATTTCTTCAGAAGTTAGCACTTTACCTTCACCTTTTAGGTTATACTTTCCGTTCTCATATATTTCTGATGAAGCTGGGTCTAGTGCTATGAATATTTCTTTTCCTGGAGTATATCCAGCTTTTTCTATGGCTTCAACTATTATTTGAATAGCTTCTTCATTTGATTTTAGGTCTGGTGCGAATCCACCTTCGTCACCTACATTAGTATCATATTTTTTTGATTTTAGTAGTGATTTTAATGTATGATATATTTCTGAACTCATTCTTAGGGCTTCGCTAAAGCTTGGTGCTCCAGCTGGCATTATCATAAATTCTTGTAAATCTACATTATTGTCTGCATGTTTTCCACCATTTATTATATTCATCATTGGTACTGGAAGAACTTTTGCATTTACCCCACCTATGTATTGGTAAAGACTTAGTCCAAGAGATTCAGCTGCAGCTTTAGCAACGGCTAGGGATACTCCAAGAGTAGCATTTGCTCCAAGCTTTCCTTTATTTTCTGTACCATCAAGTTTTATTATAGTTTTGTCAATTAAAACTTGATCAAATACATTCATTCCTATAAGTTCTTCAGCAATAAAGTTATTTACGTTATCTACAGCTCTTAGAACTCCTTTTCCATTATATTTTGATTTGTCATCATCTCTTAATTCTACAGCTTCGAATATACCTGTAGAAGCTCCTGATGGAACTGCTGCTCTTCCAATTGTTCCATCTTCTAGTACAACCTCAACCTCTACTGTAGGAAAACTTCTTGAGTCTAGTATTTGTCTTGCAAATACATCTACAATTTCAACATAATTTTTCATAAAAACACCTCCGAAATTATTATAATTTTGTAAAAAGTCACTTTGTAACTTTTATATTATTAATATTTCTTTATTAATATATCCATATAACTCACTTATTATATCAATAGTAACTCTGAAAAGTTTAATATATTATCCAAAATATCTAAAGACTTAGTTTATCCAATGGCTACCATCTGGAGATAAGAATCACTTGATATACCATCATATTAGATTAAATATATACATATATCCATTTATCTGTATCTTTGGATAATGTTTATTAATTAACATTTATTATAATCAAAATATACCATATTATCATTAATATGGCAATAGAAATTGTTTTAATAAATATTTATTTTTCAACATATAATTATATTGTCAGTGAATGTTTTTATTGATTACATCCAAATTAATCCACATAATAATTCAAATAACTCTAACAAAACTTTTGGATTTTTACCTGTTAGTTGATGAATTCTATCTAACCTGTAATTTAGAGTATTTCTGTGTATATTCAATTTACCAGCCACATTATTAATATCACCATTCTCCTCTACATAAGCTTGTATAGTTTGAATGAGCTCTAGTTTGTTGCCAGATTTATTAAGATTTAAAAATAAGGAAATCAATGATTCTTTATTGTCATAAGATAAATGGATAAAAAATTTTAAATCATCATAGTTATATATTTTGGCTGACGGTTTTATTCTAATGCCAAATTCCATTGCCAATTCCGCCTTTTCTAATGAAACAGCAGCAGTACTCTCTTCTCCCCCTAAACTTATCTTATGTATCTCTTGACTATCTTTTAAACTATTTAATTGTGTATTATTTGACTGATTACTTGTAATAAAAAATACTGTCTTATTATTATCTAAATCACAATAATGAGAATACTTTTGACATAATAGTCTAAAATTATTTGAGTTTACATTGCCCTCTACAAGAATAGCCTGACATTTTTTTGTAAGATCAAGTCCGTAGCTTTTAGCTCTCTCAAAAAACTCATTATCATACTCAGTTTTCCTATGAGCAAGTTCATGATAAAACTTCTGCATATTTAATCTTTTATTCTGAAGTGCTTCATTAATTTTAGATTGTTCAATTAAGAGAACTGCCGTTACACGAACCAATTTACTAAACCTTCTTACTTCATCGGGATAACCTGTAATTCCTATTACTCCAATTATTTTCTCATTTATAATAATAGGTTCGTTTACCCCTGGCCTCATTCCTTCTTTCTC
Source organism: Clostridium sp. DJ247 (assembly GCF_014231265.1). NCBI lineage: Bacteria > Bacillati > Bacillota > Clostridia > Eubacteriales > Clostridiaceae > Clostridium > Clostridium sp. DJ247. Next base: position 3,039 of record NZ_JABAIW010000050.1, read on the forward strand.
ATCATATACTTCATTTATAAGTCGATTTTCTATTGCTTTTTTAGCTCCTTCATGAATATCACCAATACGTTTAATATCTCCGCTTCCTATTATTACTCCATTTTCATCCATTACATTTATATTATAAGGAATTACTTCCATCATTTCGTTAACAATTTTTTGTGCGATGATTTTTGATAATTTCATATTACTCACATCCTTTTAATTGTATTATATATTAAGAAAAGATGCATTTCAAAATTAAATGCATCTTAAAATATTCTATACAACCTTATGATTTATATTATAATTATAGTTTAATAGCTCCTCTGCTCTTTTTACAATTTTTGACATAGTCAAAACCGTCTCTACTGGATATTTTCCACCTGCTGTTTCTCCACTAAGCATAACTGCATTAGTACCATCTAACACTGCATTTGCTACATCAGAAACCTCTGCCCTAGTAGGTCTTGGATTATTACTCATTGATTCCAACATTTGCGTAGCTGTAATAACTGGTTTACCTACCTCATTACATTTTCTTATAATCATCTTTTGCACAACAGGTACTTCTTCTAATGGTATTTCTACTCCTAAATCACCTCTTGCAACCATTATACCATCAGATACTTCAATAATTTCATCAATATTATTTACTCCTTCATGATTTTCTATCTTAGAAAATACTCTGATATGACTTCCTTCATTTTCATTTAATATTTTTTTAATTTCTAAAACATCTTCAGCTTTTCTAACGAAAGAAGCAGCAACAATATCTACACCCATGTCTATTCCGAATTTTAAATCCTCAACATCCTTTTCTGTTACAGCAGGTAGTTTAGTAACAACTCCAGGTACATTTACATTCTTATAGTTTCCCAAAGTTCCTGTATTCTTTACAATACAATGTATTTTGTTTTCTTCTATTGCTTTAACCTCTAGACCTACCAAACCATCTGCAATTAGAATATAATCTCCTATATTTACATCTTTATATAAATCTCTGTAACTTATAGAGCAGGTAGTTTCATCTCCTATTATGTCTTCTCCGCATAAAACAGTATAAGATGTACCTTCTACTAATTTTACACTTCCTCCAACAAATTTTCCTGTTCTAACCTCTGGACCTTTAGTATCCAATAATATCTCTACAGGCTTATTCAACTCCATTCTAAGCTCTTTTACTAAATTAATTTTTATTCTATTCTCTTCATGACTTCCGTGAGAAAAATTATGTCTTGAAACGTCCATTCCAGCATCTATTAATTTAAGCATTACCTCTTTACTATCACTTGCCGGTCCTATTGTACATATAATTTTTGTCTTTCTCATATATATTTCTCCTATCTTCTTTCTATGTATAAGTTTATAAAAGACATCCGTATAAATAAATTTATACGGATTGTTATCTACTATAATAAATTCATTAATCTTATTATACTTTCAGCTGTATTTTCAGTATTTTCCTGTCCTTTTACTAGGGCTTCCTCCAAAGAAGTTACTCCTTTCATAATGCCAAATATTGAATCTATTCCCATTCCATATAACACATCTATACCTTCCCCAACTCTTCCCGCTAATGCAATCACTGGCTTATTGTATTTCTTAGCAACTGTTGCAACGCCTAAAGGAGTCTTGCCATACTGAGTTTGAAAATCTATACTTCCTTCTCCAGTCCAAACCATATCTGCATCTTTTACTTTTTCTTCTAGTCCAGCATATTCAATTACCATTTCGATACCTTTTTTCAAAGTACCATTTAAAAATGCCATAAGTCCAGCTCCTAATCCACCTGCTGCTCCGGCACCTGGTTCATTTAACACATCTTTTCCAAGTTGTTTTTTAATTATATCTGCATAGTGTTTTAAATTATCATCTAATATTCCTATGATTTCCTTAGTAGCTCCTTTTTGTGGACCAAATACATTTGAAGCTCCTTTTTCTCCACAAAGTGGATTGTTAACATCACAAGCTACTTCGATTATAACTTCTTTTAAGCGAGAGTCAAAATTACTTAAATCAATGCTATTCAGTTTTCCTAATTCTCCACCACCGAAACCTAATTCATTCCCATGTTTATCTAATAATTTTCCACCAAGTGCTTGTACTACTCCGGCTCCACCATCATTAGTTGCACTTCCCCCAATACCTATTAACAATTTTTTTACTCCATGATCTAGACAAGCCTTAATAAGCTGTCCAGTACCATAAGTTGTGGTTATTAAAGGATTCCTTTGTTCTACAGGTACTAGATGTATTCCACTAGCACTAGCCATTTCTAATACCCCTATTTCTCCATCTCCTAAAATACCATACTGTGCTTCTACTTCATTACCTAGTGGACCAACTACTTTTAAAGAATATATTTTCCCTTTAGTAGCATCTACTAAGGACTGCATAGTTCCTTCTCCACCATCAGCCATAGGTACATGTATACAATTAATATTACTATTTACTTTTTTTATTCCTCTTTCCATTGCTTCACAAGCTTCTTTTGCTGTCATACTTTCCTTAAAAGAATCTGGTGCTAATACAATAACTAAATCTTTCTTCATTCTTAACCCTCCAAATACTATTTATATAATTATGTTTCTTATCTTAGAAATCCATAAACAATCGTTGCCACTATAGTCATGGTACCACCAACGATACTCTCAAATGGCATCAGTTTCATACGGTCTTTTATGCTCATTTTAACTGATTCCCCTGATACGTGGAAGAAATTACCGTGAGGCATATGATCGATTACTGTTGCACCTGTATGCACCATAACTGCTGCACTTAATGGGTCTACTCCCATTGATAGAATCGCTTTTCCAAAGGTACCTGCTGCTACGATAGCCGCCGTTGACGTTGAAGCCATGGCTGCCCCCATCAGTATACCTGATATAGGTGCAAGGAATGTGCCTGAGATGCCTGCTGTTTTTATACCCATTACAACAACATCACTTAAGTTTGACTTTGATACAATACCGGCAATTGCTCCAGCTCCAATTAATAAGATTACAGTTCCAGTCATTCTATTTAAACCTGATGTTGTATAAGAAATAATTTTATTAGCCTTTCCCATTGCCAATAATCCTACTATACCTGCAACAGGAAGAATAATCATTGAGTCTACATTAAATGACATAAGGGACTTTATATGAAAAATATTAGCAACCGGGTTTATTCCCAATAGTACAATTGCAGTAATTGGAGCAACCATGGCCTTTACAAAGCTAGGTTTTTCCTTTGTAGATGTTGCAGCTACTTCCAAATCTGTATCTTTTAGCTGAACACCTTTATTACTTATCAAACGTCCAACTATAAAGGTTGCTATCAGTCCTGCAACAGCAGGTATAAATCCAGCAATCATTACATTAGCTAAATCTACGTTAAATCCTTTTGCAACTGCAATTGTATTTGGGTTTGGAGAAATTATATTTCCTGCCTTACCTCCACCTACCATAGCAAAGAGAACGGCAGTTTTGGAAAGTCCTACTTTCTTGGCTACAGATAAAGCAATCGGAGCAACTATTATAATTGCAACTGTGATAAATACACCTACTGCAGTTATAATCATAGTAGCTAAAGCAATTGCTAGAAGAGCTTTCTTTTCTCCTAAACTTTCAACAATAGTTTCAGCAATTTTCTCAGCAGCTCCAGACTCAATCAAAATACCTGCAAGTACACCTGCTGCTATTACACGAACTACTGCTCCCATAACACTATTAGTGCCCTCAATAATAATCTTTACTGTTTGATCAAGAGATGCACCACCAATAAGTCCTCCTAGAATTGCACCACCAAAAAGGGCATATACAGGGTTTACTTTTCTAAAAATTAACACTACGGCAACTATAAGTCCAAATATGGCTCCACTCCAATGAACTACTGACATTTTAATTCCTCCTAAATAAACTATTAGTAAATTACTTTGTTAATATAGTAATTATCTAAGGTTAACGTTTTCTCACCTTACATATTAATAATAATACATTTATTGAAACCTTAACATTGTTTACTTAACATTTTTTTTTGTTCATTTGCACAATATTTTTTACATTATAATGCATAGTATACACTTTTTACTTAGGTTTTGTATAAAACTTAACAATGGTTCTTAAAAGCGGAGAAGCCTCTTATAGACACCCTAAAATTTTTATAATCAAAAATGACTAATTAAAAATAACAAGCAAAATTATTTTTGTTAAAATAGACAACCTCTTTGTAAAAAATCAAAATAAAAGGAAGATATAAATTATATACGTGATAAAAAAACCCTACTTAGTTGAAAACTAAAATAGGGTTTTTTATCTGCTAAATATTTAAATTAAATTATTTTATAAGGCTAGTTCCTGTCATTTCAGCTGGTTTATCTAAACCCATTACTTCAAGCATTGTAGGAGCTATATCGGCAAGTACTCCTTCTCTTATTGATTTAGCATCTGCTGCAATATATACGAATGGAACTGGATCTACTGTATGAGCTGTCATTGGTTTTCCATTTGAATAATCTATCATTTGTTCTGCATTTCCATGATCTGCAGTTATGAATGCAGCTCCACCCTTTTCTAATACTTTATCTACAACTTTTCCTAAACATTCATCAACAGCTTCTACTGCTTTTTTAGCAGCTTCGAATATACCTGTATGACCTACCATATCTGGATTTGCATAGTTTAGTATAATCATATCATACTTATCTTCATCTAATTTGCTTAATAGCTCGTCTGTTAACTGATATGCACTCATTTCTGGTTGTAAGTCATAAGTTGCAACCTTTGGAGATGGTACAAGAGCTCTATCTTCATTCTTTAATGGCTCTTCTACTCCGCCATTGAAGAAGAAAGTTACGTGAGCATATTTTTCAGTTTCAGCTATTCTTAGTTGGTTCTTTCCTAATTTACTTACATATTCACCTAAAGTATTAGTATAAGATTCATTAGTAAATGCTACATCTACACCCTCAAGAGTTGAATCATACTCAGTTAAAGTTACAAATGTAAGATCTAAAGTTTCTCTTGAGAAACCATCAAATACCTTATCATTTATAGCTCTAGTTATTTCTCTCGCTCTGTCTGGTCTGAAGTTGAAGAAAACAACTGAATCTTTGTTCTTTATTGTAGCTGTTGGCTTACCGTCTTTAACAATTACTGTTGGAAGAACAAATTCATCAGTTTTGTTATCATTATAAGATTTATCTAAAGCTTCCATTGCACTTGTTGCTTGTTCACCTTGTCCAAGTACCATAGCATTGTATGCTAATTGTACTCTTTCCCATCTCTTATCTCTATCCATAGCATAATATCTTCCTGATATTGTTGCTATTTCTCCAGCACCAATTTCTTTCATGTAGTTTTCTACTTCTTCTACATATTCTTTTGCTGATCCAGGAGCAACGTCTCTTCCATCAGCGAAAGCATGCACATATACGTTCTTAACTCCCTTTTCTTTAGCAAGTTTTAAAAGGCCTTTAAGATGCTCTGTATGTGAGTGAACACCACCTGGAGATAGAAGACCCATTAAGTGAAGAGATGAGTTATTTTCTAAAACGTTATTTACAGCTTTATTTAAAGCTTCGTTTTCAAAAAAGTCTCCGTCATTTATAGACTTTGTTATTCTTGTAAGTGCTTGATATATTATTCTTCCAGCACCTATATTTAAGTGTCCAACTTCTGAATTTCCCATCTGACCTTCTGGAAGTCCAACACTTAGTCCACTTGCCTTTAGTTCTGCATGAGGATAGTTATTCCAATATCTATCAAAGTTTGGTTTATTTGCTGCTGCAACTGCGTTTCCGTCAACTTTATCTGTAAGTCCAAATCCGTCAAGTATTACTAACATTACTGGCTTTTTACTCATTTCTACCTCCAAAAACTCTTATCCATTCTCCAGCAGCTATAAATTTATTATTATATCTGCTTTACTTTGAATTAATTACAAAAATTTCATCCCATAGCTAACTTATGCTAATATAAGCTTTACTTTATAATTGGGAATTGAGAATGGGGAATATTATAATACTCTCCACTCTCAATTCTCAACTCTTCTAGAAATTAACTATTGCTGCAAAATCTTCTGCTTTTAAGCTTGCTCCACCAACTAATGCTCCATCTATATCTGATTGAGCCATTTGAGCTGTTATTGTAGCTGGTTTTACTGATCCGCCATATTGAATTCTTACTTTTTCAGCTGTTTCTTTTCCGTATAGTCCAGCTAATACACTTCTTATATAAGCTATTGTTTCATTTGCTTGTTCATCTGTAGCTGTTTTTCCTGTTCCTATAGCCCAAATTGGTTCATATGCTATAACAACTTTTTCTACATCTTCCTTTGATACTCCAGCTAAGTCTAATTTTATTTGTCTTCCTAAAACTTCTTCAGTTACGTTTGTTTCTCTTTCTTCTAAAGTTTCTCCACAGCAAAGTAATGGTATTAAGTTATGTTCTAAAGCTTTTTTAACCTTTTTGTTTACAGTTTCATCAGTTTCATTGAAGTATTGTCTTCTTTCACTGTGTCCTAAAATTACATATTCAACACCAAGTGTTTCAAGCATAGCAGGTGCTATTTCTCCAGTGTAAGCTCCGCTTTCTTCAAAGTGCATGTTTTGAGCTCCAACTTTTATATTAGTTCCTTTAACTGCTTTTAATACAGCATCTAAAGCTATGAAAGGAGGGCAAACAACTACATCACATTTTGCATCCTTTACATGATTCTTTAAACTTTCAACTAATTCTAATCCTTGTTCTATAGTGTTATTCATCTTCCAGTTTCCAGCTATTATAGGTTTTCTCATAATTAATTACCTCAATTCTTTAATTATTATTTATTCCATTTATAACTGTCAAAGAAGATTTTTATTAACTAAATTATATCACAGTAATAGTATATGTAAAGTTAAATAATAATGATTATTATTTACAACTTAGTAAATTCTACACTGTATATGTTTTTTCTTCCTTGACTTTTATGATATATTTTAAATTTTATCTATTAACTAGCAGCTGTAACCTCTACCTTATACAAGCAGGGAGGTAGTAACTACTAAGCCCTGAATTCATTGAACTAACACTCATATGCAGTTAAAACTACATATGAGCATTAATTTTACTTTACCTAGCAACCATTAAACTTCTAACTACTTATCGTTTAATGCTACTATTCCTGGTAATTCTTTTCCTTCTAAGAATTCAAGTGATGCTCCACCACCAGTAGAGATGTGAGTCATCTTGTCTCCGAATCCTAATATGTTAACAGCAGCTGCACTATCTCCTCCACCGATAACAGTTGTAGCATCTGCATCAGCCATAGCTTTTGCTACTGCAATAGTTCCTTTTGCGAAGTTTTCAAATTCGAATACTCCCATTGGTCCGTTCCAAACAACTGTCTTAGATTCTTTAACAGCAGTAGCATATAACTCAGCAGTTTTTGGTCCGATATCTAATCCCATGTATCCTTCTGGAATGTTTTGATCTTCAGTTACAACTGGAGTTGCATCTGCTGAGAATTTATCTCCAACTACGTTATCTACAGGAAGTAATAATTTAACTCCTTTAGCTGCAGCTTTTTCTATCATTTCTTTTGAATAATCAACTTTGTCTGCTTCAAGAAGTGAAGTTCCTATAGTATATCCTTGAGCTTTTAAGAATGTGTAAGCCATTCCTCCACCGATGATTAAAGTATCTACTTTATCAAGTAAGTTGTTTATAACATTGATTTTGTCTGATACTTTAGCTCCTCCAAGGATTGCTACAAATGGTCTTACTGGGCTATTAACAGTTTCTCCTAAGAACTTTAATTCTTTTTGAATTAAGTATCCACATACTGATACTGGAACGAACTGAGTAACTCCAACAGTTGAACAGTGTGCTCTGTGAGCTGTTCCAAATGCATCATTTACAAATACATCAGCAAGTGATGCTAAGTCTTTTGAGAAGCTTTCTTCGTTCTTTCCTTCTTCAGGTCTGAATCTTGTATTTTCAAGAAGAATTACATCTCCTTCTTTTGCTTCAGCAACTGCTTTCTTAGCGTTTTCTCCAACAACTGTATCATCAGCAGCGAAAACTACTTCTTTTCCTAGTAATTCGCCTAATCTCTTAGCAACTGGAGCTAATGTTTTTGATGGGTCTGGTCCCTTAGCCTTTCCAAGGTGTGAGCAAAGTACAACTTTTGCTCCGTTTTCTACTAAATATTTTATAGTTGGTAGTGCTCCAACTAGTCTGTTTTCGTCAGTTATAACTCCATCTTTTAGTGGAACATTAAAGTCACATCTTACTAATACTCTTTTTCCTTTTACTTCGATATCTTCTATTGTTTTTTTGTTAAAAGCCATGTTATTCACCTCATAATTTATATTTAATATATGATATGTCTAAAAAAGTCTGGCCTTATAGCCCAAACTACAAAACCAGACTTATTTTTAATGTTTAAATACTTGTAACTAAATACTTAAATTACTTTAAGAAGTTAGCGAAATGCTTTATAGTTCTAACCATTTGGCTAGTGTATGAATTTTCGTTGTCATACCATGAAACTGTTTGAACTTGGTATAAATCTTCTCCGATTTTAGAAACCATTGTTTGAGTTGCATCGAATAAAGAACCATAAGTGATTCCAACGATATCAGAAGATACTATTTCTTCTTCAGTATAACCGAAAGATTCATTTGAAGCAGCTTTCATAGCAGCGTTGATTCCTTCAACTGTAACGTCTTTTCCTTTAACAACTGAAGTTAAGATTGTTGTTGAACCAGTTGGAACTGGAACTCTTTGTGCAGAACCGATTAATTTTCCTTGTAATTCTGGGATAACTAATCCTATAGCTTTTGCAGCTCCTGTTGAGTTTGGAACTATATTTACAGCTGCTGCTCTAGCACGTCTGAAGTCACCTTTTTTATGTGGTCCATCTAATACCATTTGGTCTCCAGTGTAAGCATGGATTGTTGACATTATACCAGATTGAATTTTTGCATAATTATTAAGTGCATTAGCCATTGGAGCTAAACAGTTAGTTGTACATGATGCAGCTGAAATTATGTGATCTTCAGCAGTTAATATATCATGGTTTACATTGAATACAACTGTTGGAAGATCGTTACCAGCTGGAGCTGAAATAACAACTTTCTTAGCACCTGCAGTGATGTGTGCTTGAGATTTTGCTTTAGATACATAGAAACCAGTACATTCAAGTACTACGTCTACTCCAATTTCTCCCCATGGAAGTTTTGAAGCATCAGCTTCTGCATATATTTTGATTTCTTTTTCGTTAACAACGATAGAAGATTCTTTAGCTTCTACTGTTCCTTCGTATCTACCTTGAGATGAATCATATTTTAATAAGTGTGCTAGCATCTTAGGATCTGTTAAGTCGTTGATTGCAACAACATCATATCCTTCTGCACCGAACATTTGTCTGAATGCAAGACGTCCTATACGTCCAAATCCATTAATAGCTACTTTAATCATTGTAAATTCCTCCTAAATGTTTAATTATTTTTTTATGTAAAAATTAAAATTTGTTGGCTATTTTAAAAAATTAACTATTTCTCTAGCTGCACCTTCGTCAGTAATGAGTATACTGTTATGGTGATTTAGTTCTGTAGACATAATCGCCTCAGCTTTACTTTTACCTCCTGCTACAGCTATTAACGTTTCTATTTTTCCTATCTCTTCATTTTTTATTCCTATGCTTGGTGTGGAATAGACAATCTTTCCATCTCTATTAAAATAATATCCAAAAGCTTCGCCTACTGCACCCATTGCTTGTATTTCTTGGATTTCTTCTTCTGTTAGACCTCTTCGTCTAGCCATTTTTTCTGCTCTACCTATACCATATAATAAAATATTAGCATTATATATAATATCAAGTATTTTTTTTACATCTGATTCTTGAATTATAGCACTCATGGCTTTATCACTTAAGTTATCTGGAACATGAAGAAGTTTATAACTACCATCTAGCTTATTAGCAAGGCTTGCTGCCAAGGTATTAGATTGTGTCTCCACATTCTTTCCCATGCCGCCTCTAGCCGGAACTACTAAAATATCATTTATTCCTGATATCTTAGGGAAATTCTTGATTACTTCTTTGATGGTAGAACCACCAGTAACCGCAATTATACTCTTATGTTTTATAAGACTTTTTAAACAGTTAGCTGCTGCTCTTCCTAATTCATTTAGTATAGTTCTATCTTCATCTAAGTTTCCTGGAACTATAATGACCTTTTTGACTCCTAAACTTTCCTTTATAAGCTTTTCAATTTCAGACAGACCTTTTAACTCATGAATAAAATCTTTGAGCTTATCTATGATTTCTTCTCCATCGCTTGTTATAGTCATACCTGGGGTACTTATTTCGATGAAGTTTTGACTTTTTAAAAAATTTATCTCTGTCCTTACAACTCTTTCACCAATACCTAAGTTATTGGCCAACACTCTTCTGCCTATAGGTTGATTATAATATATTGTCCTAAGAATGTTGTATCGCTTTTCTAGAAGTTCTACAAGTTCCGGAACTATTTTTTGCTGTAATTTTAATACCTCTTCCATCCGAAACACCTCTTTGGTCATTTACTGTCCCAGTGTTTTATTTTGTGTCCCACCTTTATTATAAGACAAAGAATAGATTTTTTAAATAGTATTTTGAAAAAAAATATGAATAAATTGTGAACAATGGGAAGATGGACTAAAATCTCTTCCTTCCTTTGGATGATTTTACGCCCATTTCTTCTCTATATTTTGCTACAGTTCTTCTTGAAATATTCATACCTTCCTTATTAATCAATTCGCAAATAGTTTGGTCGGATAAGGGTTTTGTCTTGTCTTCTTTATCTATTATATCTTTTATAGCTTTCTTAATTATTCTTGCAGACATATCCTCTCCGCTATCTGTTGAGGATATTCTAGTAGTAAATAAATCCTTTATCCTTACAGTGCCTCTATTAGTGTATATATATTTTTCTCTTATTGCTCTGCTTATAGTGGATTCATGCATTTCCAAATCATCTGCAATTTCCCTAAGTGTCATTGGTTTTAAATAATCATCACCGTACTCAAAGTAATCTTTTTGCAGCTCTAAAATTTTTTCTAAAACCCTATATACTGTACTTTTTCTATGTTGTATACTTTTCATTAAAAACATAGCACTATTTAATTTTTCCTTTACATAATCTACTGCATCTTTATCAGTATCATTTTTTATAATATCTTTATATATTTCATTTATAGTGAGTTTTGGCAACACATCATCATTCATTAATATATAGTATTCGTTATCTATTTTTCTTATATAAGCATCTGGTACTATATATTTAACTTCTTCTCCAGTATAAAATCCCCTGGATGGTTTGGGGTGCAAAAGTTTTATTATATCTCCATATTCTTGTGCATCCTTAACATCTATATTTAGTTCTCTTGCAATTACATTATATTTATTTTCTGCCAATAACTCTAAGTATTCATCTATTATCTTAAATATCTCTTTATCTTTTATTCCTTTTTTTATAACTTGTATCTTTAAACACTCTTTTAAGTCTCTGGCACCTATGCCATCTGGCTCCAATGCTTGTATTATTTTTATGCAATATTCAGTAAGCTCTTTAGATATCTTAAGTTCTTGTTTTATTTCTTCATCCTTTACGCCTAAGTATCCTCTTTCATCTATATTTTCAACAATATAGTAACAGATGGCTTTAACATAACCCTTTTCTGCTAAATCTCTTACTTGTTCTTTTAAATATTCTTTTAATGATCTCTTTTCAGAAATAAAATTGAAGGGTGATATTTCCTCTTCATCGTTTTTTTCATAATTGTGATGACTATAGTTATCAAACTCAAGATATTTAACTAGTTCTTTATAATCTAACTTATTTCCATCTTCATTATTGGCGCTTGATACGTTTGCATCAAGCACTGGGTTTTCCTGCATCTCTTTTTCAACAAACTCTTGAAGTTCTATACTTGACATTTGAAGGAGCTTTACAGACAACTGCATCTCTTGAGTCATGACTAGCCTCTGTTCTTGGGTTAAATTCAAACCAAATTCCATATTCATATTTTATACCCCGTTTCTAGTCCTATAAACTTACTTAGCTTTATTATAACACTAACATGTACCATATATAAGTTATAAATTTAATAAAATAGAGGACTCTACAACTTATTAAAACCTTTACATTTATACATAAAAAACATAGCAATATTACTATGCTTTTCTATTTTCACATAAGGCATCTAAAAAAATAACAAGTCAATCTTAACCAGGGAATTTTGCATAAGATAAGGCGGCAGGTTCCGCCAACGTAGTATTACACAAAATTACCCGTTAAATTATCTAGTTATTTTTTGAAGATGCATAAGTTCTTCATTAACTATTTTATAATAATGTTCACAGTTTAACAATGATATATTTTGCTTTACTGCTTACCTCTGTCCCTTTTCATATGGTTCTCCATCTGCTGCAGGTGGTATAGTTTTTCCAACAAATCCAGCTAAAGCAAGCATAGTTAGTATATATGGTATACTAGAATAAAATTCAGAAGGAAGATGCCAACTAAAGCCTTGAGCAAATATTTGAAAGGAACCCCCAAAAGCAAACAGTAAACATGCCCACATAGTACCAAAAGGCTTCCAATTACCAAATATCATAGCTGCTAAAGCTATGAATCCACGCCCTGCAACCATTCCTTCTCTATATACTGGTGTTATACCTACCAAAGCTGCACCACCTAGTCCTGCTAGAGCACCAGATATTATAACGCATAGATATCTCATTGCATAAACATTTATTCCTAAGGTATCTGCTGCTTTGGGATGTTCTCCTACAGATCTTATTCTAAGTCCTAATGGAGTTTTAAATATAATATAGTTAGCTACAAATACAAGTACAATAGCAATAATCACAAACCAGTTAATTCCTGAAAGTATTGGTCCAAGTATAGGAATAGACTTTACTGCAGCTGGTATATGGTATGGCAGCGCAGGAACTATGTCTGTTTGACCACCTTTTTTAAATATTTTAAATATAAGAAAACTTGCCAGTGCAGAAGAGAATAGGTTTATAGCAGTACCTGATATAACCTGTTCTGCTTTTAGGTTTATGCTTAAAAATGCGTGTATTAAGGATATAGCCATACCTGCAACCACAGCAAATATAATTCCTACTACCGGACTTCCAGATATGTATGTTCCAAAAACTGAAAAAAAAGCTCCCATAATCATCATACCTTCAAGCCCTATGTTAACAACTCCAGCTCTTTCTGAAAAAACTCCTCCAAGTCCTGCTAAAATCAAAGGTGTTGCTGTTCTAAGAGTTCCAGCTATTAAACCAACTATCATTACGTTATCCATTGATTAACACCTTCCTTTTCTTTCTCTCTGAGAAGTATTTTACTATATAGTCTGTGGCAACAAATATTATGATTATTGATTGTATTAAATAAACTATTTCTTTAGGTATTCCGTTTATTTGCAAAATTTTAGATGAACTATTTAGTGTACCAAACAGTAATGCTGAAAGTATGCATGCAATTGGGTTGTTTTTTGCAAGAAGAGCCACTGCAATACCATCAAAGCCAAAACCAGGCAGTGACATCATATCTTGAGCCTGAAGCATTACACCTGAAATATGAGTTGCTCCACCTATACCAGCTATAGCTCCTGATAACACCATAGCAAGTACTATATTTTTAGATACACTTACCCCACCATACTCTGCACCAAATGGATTTATACCAACAGCTCTTATTTCGTATCCTATAGTAGTTTTCCAAAGTAACCAGTAAATTAGTATTGCAAATATTATTCCTATAATTAATGCAACATTAGCTCTGCTCATATTACTAAACCTTAAAAGCTGTGCACTTTTTTCAATTATAGCAGTACTAGAGGATCCTTTTACTGTAAATCTGGTTCTAAGTATAATGTAGTTAGCTAAATATAAGCCTAAATAATTCATCATAATTGTATTTATAACTTCGTTTGTTCCAACCTTAGCCTTCAAGTATCCTGGAATTCCACCCCAAATTGCCCCAGCAACTATACCTCCAATAATTATAAGAGGTATGTGCACCCATGAACTTAGTCCTGGAATTAAACCAATTATAGCTGCTGATGTCATTCCCATGACAAATTGTCCTTCAACACCTATGTTGAAAAGCCCACATCTGAAGGCTATAGCATTAGCTACTCCTGTAAAAATTAAGGGAGTTACATATACCATAGTTTCTAGAGTTCTTCTTGTATCACCAAAGCTTCCCTTCCATATGGTACTAAAGAGGTCGCCTAAGGCTGAAAAATATTCTGTTATGTAATATCCCTTTGCCCACACAACAAAAAATACTGAAACAATTATAGCAACAATTATAGCAAATATGGGATAAGCAGCAACTTTTAAACTATCAACAAAATTATTTAGACTTTTGCTATTTTTATCTGCTTCTTTATTCATCATTCTTCACCTCTTCTTCAGTGTCTTCAAGACTTCCTCCAGCCATTAGTACTCCTAATTTTTGTTCTGTAGCATCTTTTCTATGTAATATACCTACTATTTTTCCATCATACATTACAGCAATTCTATCTGAAAGAGCCATAATTTCATCCAATTCAAGAGAAACAAGAAGCACAGCCTTCCCCTTATCTCTTTCTTCTATAAGTCTTCTATGTATATACTCTATTGCTCCAACATCAACTCCTCTTGTAGGTTGTGATGCAATTAAAAGTTTAGGATCTTTTAAAATTTCTCTTGCAGCTATAAACTTCTGTTGATTTCCTCCAGATAAAGCTGAAGCGTTAACTTCATCATTAGGTGTTCTAACATCAAATTCATTTATAAGCTTTCTGCAATATTCCCGTATGGCCTTATAGTTCATAACTATACCTTTACTAAAAGGTTTTTTATGCTGAAGTCCTAAAACTGCATTTTCAAATAATGAATATTTTAATATAAGTCCTCTTTTATGTCTATCTTCTGGTATATGTCCTACACCACTTTCTATAATTTCTCTAGTAGATTTTCCATATATATTTTTTGCATTTAAAGTAATAGCTCCACTGTGTGGTTTCCTAAGACCAGTTAGAACTTCTATAAATTCTGATTGTCCGTTACCATCAACACCGGCTATGCCTAAAATTTCTCCTTCTCTAACAGAAAGGTTAACGCCATTTACTGCATTAAGACCTCTATTATCCTTTGAAATTAAATTTTCAATCTTTAATATTTCTTTTCCAAGCTTAGCCTCTTTTTTGTCTACTACAAGGTTTACCTTTCTTCCTACCATAAGCTCAGCTAACTGATCTATGTTAGTTTCTGAAGTTTTTACTGCTCCTGTAACCTTACCACGTCTTATTATAGTAACTCTATTGCTCATTTTCATAACTTCTTTTAGTTTATGTGTTATAAGTATTACTGATTTACCTTCTTTTTTAAGATTTTCTATAATTATGCCTAATTCCTCTATCTCCTGAGGTGTTAAAACTGCTGTTGGTTCATCTAGTATTAATATCTCTGCACCTCTATATAAGGCCTTTAGTATTTCAACCTTTTGTTGTTGTCCTACAGATATATTTTCAATAATAGCCTTTGGATCTATAGAAAACCCATATTTTTTAGCTATTTCATCAACATCCCTTATGGCTTTATTCATATTTAGCTTCAAACCTTTCTTAGGTTCTTTTCCAAGCACTATATTTTCTGCTACTGAAAAGTTATGAACTAACATGAAATGTTGATGTACCATACCTATTCCTAATTTTATAGCGTCATTAGGATTACTTATGTTTTCAGGTTTACC
The DNA here is from genome assembly GCF_014231265.1 of Clostridium sp. DJ247. Taxonomy (NCBI): domain Bacteria; kingdom Bacillati; phylum Bacillota; class Clostridia; order Eubacteriales; family Clostridiaceae; genus Clostridium; species Clostridium sp. DJ247. The sequence goes on from NZ_JABAIW010000050.1 coordinate 18,790, forward strand.
TTTAACATAAATTTCCCCTTTTTCAGGCTGATACAAACCATAAAGTATATTCATAAGTGTAGTTTTTCCAGCACCGTTTTCCCCAAGTAAAACATGAGTTTCCCCCTTTAACAGGTGGAAGTCCACATTTTCATTTGCAACAGTACCTGGGAAAACCTTAGTTATACCCTTCATCTCTATTACTTTTTCCATAAGTTTTCTGGTTACTAAAAGCTGCTGCTTTGTAACCAACACCCTCCTTCCTAGAAAATATTATGAATCTTGATTTTAAGCTTAACTTTATAAAAGCTAGATGCTTTATCCAAATTCCAGCAGCCAACCTATTCTTCAATAAAATTAAGTTAACTAGTGATAACTGGATTTAAGTTACTCTTTCTCCTAAAATGTTATTTTCAGCAGAAAAAGTAATTTTTTCGACATCTAGCTTTTATTATTTTACTTACTTATTATTTAAGTAAAGTATTGAGCTTTCTAGATTTGAGGTGCTGTAAATTTAGCTTCATCAGCTCTTGTAGCTGGTACAGTTATTTTGCTGTTTTTTATAGCATCTATATATTTATTAACTAAATCTATAACATCTTTTGAAGTATTTGTGCTTGTACTTTCAGCCATAGAAACTCCATTTTCCTTTAATCCTAATTCTATATGCTTTCCACCTTGGAACTTTCCTTCTGCAACTTCTTTAACAGCATTAAAGGTTGCAATATCAACTCTTTTTATCATACTAGAAAGTATAACATCTTTATATTCAGGTACTGTAACTGCCTGATCCATATCAACACCTATAGCCCAAACTGCTTTTCCTGAGTCCTTAAGCTCTTTAGCAGCTTTAAACATTCCAATACCAACACCGCCAGCTGCATGGTATATAATATCACAACCAGAAGCATATAAGGACTTAGCTAATTCATATCCTTTATTTGTATCTCCAAAGCTGTCTGCATATTTAACAGTTGTTCCAGGAGTTTTCCCATCTTTACTTATTAATCCTTCCGCAGCTGCTGGGTTAACAGCTTTTACTCCTGCAGCAAATCCTGCTTCGAATCTGTTTATAAGCTCAGAATCTTTACCACCTATAAAGCCAACTTTATTAGTCTTTGTCATTTTACCAGCTATAACACCCATTAAGAATGAACCTTCTTGTTCTTTAAAAGTTATAGATTGAACATTTGGCGCATCCACTACAGTATCTACTATTGCAAAGTTTTTATCTTTATATTTTGATGACACATTTTTCATAGCCTGTTCCATTTGATATCCGATACCAAATGTTAGGTTATCACCATTGTTAACTAAAGCTTCTAAATTTGATTCATAATCTTCTTTTTGTTTTGACTCTATTGCCTTATACTCTATGTTGTACTGAGCTTTAGCATCCTTTATACCTTTATCTGCAGATTGGTTAAATGATTTATCATTTACTCCACCTTCATCAGTTGAAAGACCAACCTTGATTTGATTTGATTGCTTTGCACCTTCTGTGTCAGTACCCTGTTGTTTCTGTCCCCCACATCCTGCAAATAGTGACACTGCCATTATGGCAGCTGCAACTACTGCTGTTAACCTTCTCTTGTTCATAGTAATTACCTCCTAAAATATATAATTTTACAACTATTGTTTTACTCAACTTAAAATATTCTATAAAAGGTTTGTTTTTCCTCCTAGATTTAAAACATTAATAAAAATAATAGCATGTTTTTTTTACATTAATATTAATGTTATGTTAATTATATAGTATTAATAATTGATAACTGTTCTTAAAATCTTATGCCATAGTTAACACTCAATTATTAGTTAAAATTTTTATACAGATTTATAAATAAGCTGCTTCTTATATTTTGAAGCACATATGTATTTTTTAATTGGAGTTATAAATCCTAAAAAGCAATTCCATACAAAATAATTAACTTACGCTTAAAAAGAACAGTTAAAATAAACTGTCCTTTTTAGATAGTATTAGAGCTAAGTTTTAAGCTGATATATTACTCTTGATTAGCTATATATTCTTCTGCAATAGTAGCTGCTACTGCTCCGTCTGCAGCAGCAGTTATAATTTGTCTTAGTTTTTTTCTTCTTACATCACCTGCTGCAAATATGCCTGGTACACTAGTCTGCATGTCTTCATCAGTTATTATGTACCCTTCAGTATCCATTTCTAACTTACCTTTAAAGATTCCAGTTATAGGCTCATAGCCAACGGATACAAAGCATCCGTTAACATCTATTTCACTAGTTTCTCCAGTTTCTCTGTTTTTTAACTTTAGTCTTTCTAATATTCCATCTGCTATAGCCTCTTCAACTACTGTATTCCAAATAAAGCTTATTTTAGGATTTGCAAATGCCCTTTCCTGTAAGTACTTAGCAGCCCTTAGTTCACCTCTTCTATGTATTACATATATTTTTTCTGCAAATCGAGTAAGAAATATAGCCTCTGTTATAGCAGAATCGCCCCCACCAATTACTGCTACATTTAAACCAGAAAAGAAAGCTGCATCACAAGTTGCACAGTAAGAAACACCTCTTGCTCTCAGTTCTTGCTCCTTTTTAAAGCCTGCCAGCCTTGGATTAGCACCTGTAGCAATTATTATTGTCTTTGCATTGTAAGTTTCACTTTTTCCTTTTATAACCTTAGTATTTCCGCTTAAGTCTACATCTATAATTTCATCCGACACAAACTTTGTTCCAAAGTCCTGCGCTTGCTTTCTCATTCTTTCACTTAAGCTTTCCCCTGTGGCTCCCTCAATAGAACCGGGGTAATTTTCAATTTCCTCTGTGGTTGTAACCTGTCCGCCATATTTTGCCTTTTCAATTATAAGTGTATTCATTTTTGATCTACCTGCATAAAGAGCTGCTGATAGCCCTGCTGGTCCGCCACCTATTATTATAGTATCATAAATATTTGGCATTACCATTACCTCCCATTTTCAAATAATATTTAAATCATAACATCTTAAGTAGATAACTACAACTTAAATTTAACTTATACGTAGGGATATATTACCAATGTTGAAGTCACATTTAAATGTTTTTTTATTAGTCTTAGCGAAAATTTGATAAAAAATCTTAGAACTTTAGATATGTTTGAGCATAGCGAGTTTATCAAAGTTCTTAGATTTTTATCAAATTTGAGCTTTAGACTAATTAAAAACATTTAACGTGACGAAACATGGTAATATATCCCGGAGTATAAGTTAAATTTCGGGCGTGGTTATTTTTCATTAATGATCTTCAATAAAGAATAGTCCACAAGCTCCTTCTCCTGCATGAACACCTATTACACATCCAGCCTCAACTTCTATGAAATTGCCATTTCTTTTAACTAATTCTTCTCTCAAGCTTCCTAGTATATCCTTATTTTCCACATGTAATAGTGCTGTGGTTTCATTTTCTTTAATGCCTTTATTTTCAATATAGTCTAAGATTGTACGTATAGCCTTTTTGCTACCTCTTACTTTATTCTTTATAATAACTTCCCCATTTTCCACAGCAATTATAGGTTTTATACCAAGCATGTTACCTACAACCCCTGCAGTTTTAGATAATCTTCCCCCCTTAACTAGGTTGTCCAAAGTATCGAAGGCTATTGCACTTTTTACATGTGGAATCAATTCTTTAATCTCTTTGTGTATTTCCAATAACTCCAAACCCTGTTCTCTAAGTTTAGCTGCTTTTATAACTAAAAGTCCTACTCCTGCAGTAGCATTAAGACTATCTATTACAACTATATCCTCTGTTTCTAGCGTTTCTTTTGCTATACATGCAGATTGGTAAGTACCACTTAGTTTGGATGAAAGGTGTATAGAAATTATCTTATACCCCTGCTTTAAATATCTATCATAACATTCTATAAATGCTTGTGGATTAACCTGCGATGTTGTTGGAAAATAAGGGCCTGCTTTAATTTTTTTTAATAACTCATGTAAATTTATATCTATACCATCTCTATAGGTATCTTCTCCGAAGTTAACTAGCAGTGGCAAAACTTCTATATTGTACTTATCTATAATATCCTTTGGTAAATCCGCGGTGCTATCAGTTATTATCTTAATCTTATTCATAAATTAATACCTTCCTATTTATTTCATATTAGGGAAGTCCATCTGTCTTAACGCTTCATAAGTAATTATAGATACAGTATTAGATAAATTTAATGAACGCGTAGTTGTGTTTATCATTGGTATTCTTATGCATCTTTCTGGGTCACTATGCTTTATTCTATCTGGCAACCCGGAAGATTCCTTGCCAAATACTACAAAGTCTCCTTCTTTAAATTTTACTTGATGATAAAAATTATCTCCATGAGTTGTTGAAAAGTAAAAAGTAGAATCTTTGTATTTTTCTCGAAGCTCATCATAGGAATCATATAAAGCAATATCTAGGTCCTTCCAATAATCTAGTCCTGCTCTTCTTAAATGTTTTTCATCTAGGCTAAAGCCTAAAGGTTTTATCAAATGCAGCTTAGAATTTGTAAGTACACAAGTTCTTGCTATATTTCCCGTATTTTGTGGTATCTCTGGTTCAAATAAAACTATATTCAAGTTCAAATTTAACTCCCCCAATCTCTTATTAGTGAACCTTATACATTGTGCTACCACCCCTAAGACTCCCACTGCTAAAAGTGTAGAGTTCTATAGCTTTAGCTAGTTAAGAACTCTTATACTAAATATATTAAAACTCTTTGACTTTAGTCTATTAGAGTTCTTATGCTGTGCATAAGGGCTGGTACGCTGTATTGTTTAATTAAAATTCAGATGGGATTAAAATCCCATGTGAATTAAGTTTCACTTTATGTATGTTTTTATAAAAAATAATATGTCATAAAAATCTAATAAATATATTACTCCATAATAACATAAGAGTAAAGAGTTAGTACACCACGCTTATTTCACAAATATATAATAGAGTTTATATCAAGTAGTTTATACTTTCTTCACTAAAATACTTTAGAATGTTTTCTCTAAAAAAATCTTTCATTTCTTTTAATTCCTCATTGTTATATAAATACTTTCCATATCCAAATTGACCGTATTTAAATTTCCTTATTTCTTCTTCCATAGGAAGAAGGGTTTTAGGGTAAATATCTAATATATTTTCTTTAGCTCTTTTAGTAAACCTATGTGAGATAACTTCAAATTTTAAATTTAATCCTGAAAAGTTTTTTCCTATGATATCAATAATATTACCATACTTAACTTTCCAGTCATTTATTAAGAAAACTGGAGCAATTATAAAACCTATGTCATATCCATCTTCTGCTACTTTTTTAGCTGCATTTAGCCTTTCATCTAAGGATGGTGTTTTATGTTCAAATCTACTTATTATTTCATCTGCATTTACACTAAACCTTATTGTAGTCCTGCCTTTATGCTTTAAACCTAAAAGAGTATCAACATCAGTAAATTTAGTTACAAATCTAAAAAGTGTGTTTTCTCTGTTACTAAAGTATTCAATTGCTCTGCCCAAAGCACCGGTATAATTTTCTACTGGAATAGGATCTGATGTAGCAGCTCCTTCGAAAATAGTTATATCTGGAATTCGCTCTTTAGCATATTGTTCCGCCTTATTTAATATTTCATCTATATTCACATAAACTTTAATATATGGCTTTTTACCCATTTGTGTGTTTAGATAACAGTACTCACACATACCCATACATCCACTTACCAAAGGCAATTGATAATGGGCTGATGGTTTACAGGATTCAAACTTTAGAGCTTTTCTTACCCCCACTGCTAACGTATTTTTGCCTTCGAAGTACATTTCACTTGGACTTTTTCCTGGTATACCAGTAATTCTTCCGTTTTTAGAATACATAATTTCAATATCTTTGCCTTGGAATAACTGTAGAAGTTCTTTTCCTTTATCATATTCTAGAGCTTCTTCTTCAAAAACTACTCTCTTTGGTTTGAACATAACTCTCACCTCAGAGGTAGTATTCCATAATATATAAAACTTAATCTTTGTTTTTATTAATTTTAGTACTATTTTGGGTTTTATGTTTAGAAGACTTCTGTATGTTTATAGATTTATCAATTTTATGTTCAGTGTTCTTATCTTGAGTTGTACCTTCTTTTTTAGCACTATTAACAATGTTTGCTACATTCTCCTCTGGTTTATCATATTGTGCTTCATTTTTATGTTTATTACTAGGATTTTCATTTAAGTACATTATTATTCCGTTAGATATGTTTTCAGCTAGCCTCTTTAAAACGTCTTCCTTAGATAACCTATCTCTATCTTCTTTGTTAGTTATAAAACCGCACTCTACTAAAGCACATGGTATTTTACTATACCTGAGTATAGCAACATTTTGACGCTTAATTCCTTTACTTCTCCAACCATCACTTTTTACAGCTTCATCTTCTAGTATATTAGATAGCTTAATTCTTTCATCTTTTCCGTATCCATTTACATCATAATATAATGTAGTTATTCCGCTAAAGTTAGGGTCATCTAAAGAATTTACATGAATAGAGACAAATACATCTCCATTAGCTGCATTAGCTATATCTCCTATTTGTTTTAGTGGTATAAATTTATCTTCGTTCCTCGTTAATACTGTAGTATATCCTTTGCTTTTTAGGTATGAATCAGCGTATTTAACAATTTTTAATGTTAAATCTTTCTCATCCATATTTTCAAAGCTTGTCCCTTTATCAATACCACCATGTCCAGCATCGAGAACTATAATACGTTTTGCATTCCATTCATTTTCCTGCAGGTTTCCTTTGCTATTTTTGTCCACTGCCATTACAATAGAGGAGGATCTTTTTGTCATTTTATCATAGATTAAATTTACACCTTTTACAAAAAGTGTAATTAACATAGTAAAAAAAATACAAGAAAAAATAAATCTTCTCCTGTTAGCAATTCTCATATACCCTCATCCTTTTTTAATTTTTGTTTATTCATATTTTAATATATTGTTTAGAAATTTTATGAATAATTCTTTCTTATAGTACATATATATTATATCATCTTATTTCCAAATATTTCAAACAAAATATTAATTTAAATAAACATTTATATACGACAAAGGATATAGGCACGGAACTTTTAAAATTAATTTATTCCGCCTAGCACATTACTAGATTATGTCACTGATAAAAAGTTTAAGAAAGTCTAAGCCTGAAATTAGGAGAAAACTAAGTACTTTGATAAACTCGCTTAGGCTCAAACAGTATCAAAGTACTAAGTTTTTCTACTAATTTCAGACTAAGACTTTCTAATAAACTATTTAAAGGTGGCACAATCTAGTAATGTGCCATGCTACATAAATTAATTTTAAAAGTTCCAAATCTATAAGTGTTAATACTTAAGAAAAGTAATAATAAATCTGGTTCCTATACCTATTTGACTTTGGACTTCAATGATACCGTTGTGTAATTCCACTATTGATTTTGCCAAAGCTAACCCTATTCCAATAGAATCACTTTTTCTTGAGTTTTTAGCTTTATAAAACCTTTTAAATATGTTTGGTAAATCCTCTTCCCTTATACCTTCTCCCGTATCCTCTATTATAACTCTTTCATATATAGGGTTTTCTACCAACTCTATATTTATCTCTCCTCCAGGAAGAGTATGCTCTACACTATTTTTAATAATATTAATAAGTGCCTCTTCAAGCCACAGTCTATCGTGCTCAAAAGTTATCTCTTCTTTTTCATTAAAATTAATCTTTATCTTACCTTCGTATGCTTTACTTTCTAATGCTTCAATTGAATCCTGTATAGTTTCATTTAAGCTTTGCTTTTCCTTAGTAATTTCTATTGCCTTGGCATCCAGCTTAGCAAGCTTAAGCATACTCTTAGTTAACCATATCATTCTGTTAAGCTGGTTTTGATTATTTAATAAAAAGTTTTCTCTTTGCTCTTTGGATAAATCTTTATTTAACATAATATCATTATACACAATCATGGACGAAAGAGGGGTTTTTAGCTGATGTGAAATATCTGATAATAAATCAACTAAAAATTGCTTTTCATTTTTAAGCTCACTTATATTTTTCCTGATTATTTCTTTCATAGAGTTAAATGAAACAGCTAATTTAGAAAAATCCCCTTCTTTATTTTCACTAATAGTTATATCATATTCTCCATCAACTACCTTCTTTGCCCCTAGGGTTAACCTTCTTATACTTTCATAAAAAAACCCGTATTGAAAATAATTAAGAGCAAATAGCATCGCTGCCATAATAATAAATATAAAAGTAATAGCTTCATTGTTTTTTTTAATAGTTGTATTTATATATGGAAAAAGTTCATTTTCCAAGTTTTCAGTTAAACCATATTGTTTTAAAATAGCCTTTCCTTTTATAGCTTCATCTTCGGATATTTCTTTTGTAATAAGCGGTATAATCTCTCTCTGCAGCTCCGGGTCCTTTTCAACTATCTTTACAGTAATAGCTCCCAAACTTTTTATATAATCATCCTTTAAACTATCATGATGTAATTTTAAAATAGAAGCTGTAACACATAAGAATAAAGTCATTAAAATTAAAAGGCTAGCTGAGCTGATTTTAAGCTCAGGATTATCAAAGTATCTTCTCATATACCTACTCCTTAAAAACATCTTTGTTCCACTTATACCCTAATCCTCGTTGTGTTACTATATACTCTGGATTTTTGAAGTTGTCTTCTATTTTCTCTCTTATTCTTTTTATATAGACTGATAGCGTATTTTCATCAAAAAAACATTCCCCACCATCTAACAATTCACTTAATATTTCATCTCGCTTCATTAAAACATATGGCTTATACATAAATATTAATAAAAGCTTATATTCTTGAGCAGTAAGAGTTATATCTTGTCCACTTTTTTTTACTATGGCAGTTGAAATATCCAGGGATATGTTTCCACTCTTCAGTGTAGTTCCTGTAGAAATATTTTTAGAACTTCTTCTTATTAATGCTTTTACTCTAGATAAAAGTTCTCTTACCTTAAAAGGCTTTGTTATATAATCATCTCCTCCTATTTCAAGTCCTAAAACTATGTTAACCTCATCATCTAATGCAGTAAGAAACATTATTGGTATATCACTTTTTGTTCTTATATGCTTACATAATTCATATCCACTACCGTCAGGTAAATTCACATCTAAAATTACTAAGTCAAATTGCTCTGATTCAACTAGCTTTCTCCCATCTTCCATTGTAGCTGTTCTATAAACCTCATAGCCCTCGTCTTTTAGAGTAAATTCTATACCAAGAGCTAATGCCTCATCATCTTCCACTAGTAACAACCTATTCATACTTTTCCCCTCATCTGTTTATTGGTATTAATAAATCCATAATACCCCAGTTATGTGTTAAGGTAAACAGACTGTATAAAAAATTCATATATATAGGGTTCCAAAGTAGAAACTTAACTTATACTCCGGAATATGTTGCCAAACTTCAGCACGTTAAAAACTTTTAATCAGTCTAAAGTTCGTGTTTTTGAAAATCTAAGAAACTTTGATAAATTCGTACCTCAAACATATCAAAGCTCCTAAGATTTTCTAAAAACACTTCACTAAGACTGATAAAAAAGTTTTTAAATGTGCTTCAGTTTTGTCAACATATTCCTACGTATAAGTTAAATTTCGGGCATGGGTATCTATATAAATACCCAAACTAATAATCTTCTCTAATTGCTTCAATTAAATTTTCTTTTTTAATTCTTGAAAGTGGTGATAACACTGAAATATATCCGATTACTATAGCTGCTGCTCCGGCAATAGCTATGGCATTCCACGGTACCATCCAACTAAATTCTCTTACTCTTACTAGTCCTTTATATATTACAAATGATATTCCAGAGCCTATTATTGAACCATATAGAGTACCAACAATAGCATAAAGAAGTCCTTCTAAGATTATAATTTTCTTTAGCCCTCTTTGAGTTAAACCTATGGATTTTAATGAAGCAAATTCTCTTTTTCTTAAAATAATGTTTGTTGTTACTGTGTTTATAATATTAACGCTTCCTATTAAGGATACAACTACAACAAATCCATATATTAATATTTTAATCATTAACAATGCTGATTTTGTTTTTCTATTATTATCTATATTATTTATTACTGATAAAGATATATTTGATTTTACTGTTGCTTCTATTTGTGCTTTTGCTGCTTCTTCATCTTTTATACCTTTAATTGTTATATATAAATTTGTAGGCTTAACATCATTCTTTTCCATTAAGTTCTTTGCAACATCTTCAGTGGTCAACATTTTTAATACATCTTGTTCTCCTCTAAAGTTAAATGGATCTTTTTCAACAATTGCCATAACTTTAACCTTTTTTATATTTCCTTTGCCAAATTGAAGCTTATTCTGAGTATCTTCTATAGGATTATCATACTGAAGCTCTATTTCATCCCCTACCTTTACATTTGCAATTGGCCCAAAATAATTTTTTTTGCTTTTACCATCGTATATTATATTTTTCTTAACCAATACTACTCCATTTTCTCTGTTTAACTTTTCTATATCAATTGTTCCTGATTGTAAGTATTTCTTAGATGCCTCAATAGAATTAGTATCATAAATTACTACTCCACTTCTTATGAGTGTTTTTTCACTTCCATTTAAAGTTGTTTTATCATATATTCCTCCTATATCCTGTACTTTCTTGATTTGTCCATCCTTATTGATAGCTGCATAAAAATAGTATGGATCATATACTTTATATAGCTTATCTACTAACTTTAATGCTTTTATATTATCAACTGTTTTATCATCTATTCTTAAACCTTTTTTGGCAGCTTGATTATTTGTTATAACTGAAAAGTGTATATTTTTTGATTCATTAAGATCCTCTGATATATTCAATGTCATATCCATAAAAGATTTAAAAGTAATAAATAGCACAACACTTATTAATATTGAAAATACTGTTATTCTATATCTTTTTCTATTCCGTTTTATATTCTTACTGGCTAGTGCTCCTTCAAATCCAAATATTCTTTGAGAAACTCTACTTTTTCTTCTTTTTATTTTCTCCTTTGTTATAGAGTTTCTACTACTAATAGCTGTCAGTGGTGAAATCCTTCCTGCGAAAAACGCTGGTATTATAGCTGACAAATATATTGATACTACTCCTACTAATGCACTCATTGCTATAACTTTAGGGTCTATTACTAGTTTCATAACAGTAACTAACTCTCCACCAATTAATTTAAACACAAAGCCTATTCCACAAATAGCTATAATACCCAGTAATAGACCTACTGGAATCCCTATTACGGCTAATACAGTAGCTTCTCTTAATACAATCTTTCTAATTTGCTTTGGAGTTGTTCCCACAGCTCTTAAAAGTCCAAATTGTTTAATTCTCTCTACAATGCTGATTTGAAAAGAGTTGTATATTACTGCTATAGTTGATACTACTACTATTCCAATTACTACACTAAGAGTTATATATATACCAGTATTTACTGAGTTATCATCTCCTGCCCCTTCCGCCATAAGTAAATAGGCATTTGTCATGTATTTACCTGTCTCGCCCAACTGCTTTAATTCATTTACAGCAGTCTTTAAATTAGTTTTTGAGCTTACTTCTAATAATAATGTGGAATTTTCTTTACTTATATTATTGTTTTTAGTAAGTAATACTGCTTTATTCTCAATCTGGTTTTGTATACTATCTTCTAATATTCCAACAAGTTTATACTCTTTATTATTAAAGTTGAATTTATCTCCTACTTTAGCATTTTTATCAATATAACTTAATACCCACTTTTCAACCGCCGCTTCATTTTCACTTTCTGGAATTCTCCCCTCCTTAGTTTTATAAGGTAAAAGTTCTAATGCCTTATCTGTTGCAATTATTTCATTAGCAACTAATTTTTCTCCTAATTTTACACCTTCACCTTCACTAAAAAATCCATATCTTGAGACTTTAGGATTATTTATTACTTTAGAAATTAAATTATCATTTATCTTAGAAAATCCTATATGCCAGGATCCATAGGTATTTTTAAAGTCCTGTATTTGAGCCTCTTGTATACCTTTAAAGAAAAGCCCTATGGTGCATATCAATGCAACAGATAATATTATTCCTATAATAGTGAGTATGGCTCTCTTCTTACTTGCCTTTAAATATTTTCCTGTGAGCTGTTTATATCCTGTTATCATTTTTACCTCCTTGTATTTCTTTTCCTACACATAATACTTATTATTCTTATTCTTTAAATTACATTATTATTAAATAGCAATTGTTAATTCCACTAATTTGTATTATTAAATATATGAATTATTATTGTTATATCTATTAGCTGTTTTTTAAGTATTTATCAGAATTTATTTCACCATCTTGTATTGTAATCACCCTATCAGCCATGGTAGCTATGTTAACATCATGAGTTATAAGCATTAAGGTTTGATTATACTTTCTAGCTGTAAACTTTAATAATTCAATAACTTCTTTTGAATTTTTGCTATCAAGATTTCCTGTAGGCTCATCTGCAAATATAATTGATGGCTTATTTAGCAAGGCTCTTCCAATGGAAACTCTTTGCTGTTGTCCTCCTGATAGTTCTGAAGGAAGATGGTTTTTTCTTTGGGTAAGACCTAATATTTCAATAATCTCCCCCAAATAATTTTCATCTACTTTGTTGTTATCCAGTAGTACTGGAAGAGCTATATTTTCTTCTACATCTAAAACAGGAATTAAATTAAAAAATTGAAATATAAAGCCTATTTTTCTCCTTCTAAAAATTGCAAGCTTTTCTTCTTTGTAATCATAAATACTTTCTCCATCAATAACTACTCTACCAGCTGTTGGCCTATCTAGACCACCTAATAGATGAAGAAGGGTACTTTTTCCTGACCCTGAAGCACCTACAATAGCTACGAACTCTCCCTTGTTTACTGATAAGTTTATATTTTTAAGTGCCTCTACTTTGTTATCGCCTTTACCATAAGTTTTATTTAAATTTTCAACCTTCAAAATCTCCATTAATATCTCTCCTTTTGCATTTCTTATATGGAATTCCAACTCGGGAACTTTACTTAAACCACGGGATATGTTACCAGTTCTTCAGCACCATAAATACTTTTTTATTAGTCTAAAGCTCGAATTTGAGAAAAAACTTAACTTATGTTTTAATTATATTTTTATAATCTTTCAAACTCCATAGCTATAAACTTACAGAAAAAAAGGTTATCTTACAGTTTGGTAAGATAACCTAATTTTACTTCTATCAACTTTAAGTATACCGCTCATTAGATTTATTAATGAAACAGGCATGTCACATATATTAATTATTCTTGCATTTGGTCTTAAAACATCACAAGCTTTGGCAACAATTGCTGCTGGATTCGAATAGTTTAATATCCAATGTGTAGGCTTGGCAAATTTTTTAGCCATATCAATAATTTCGATAACAGGAAATATCGAACGTAATCCATATGACATTCCTCCACATCCACAGGTTTCTTGTCCTACTGCACCATGTTTCAACGGTATTTTCTCATCCTTTTCACACATTGCATATTTTCCTGTACGTATTTGAGAAAACACAAAATCAGCTTCTTTAAATGCTTTTTCAGCATCAGTTGTAATAATAAATTCTACATCTGGATTCATTTCATCAATTACAAGTTTTGTAATAACTGAAATATCCTCCTGACGTTGCTTATCTATATCGTAAACACGAATTTCTTGAATTGGAAACTCTTTTTTTGATAATAATGCTTTTACAACTCCTGGGGTAAATGTAGATCCTCCACCTACTATAGTAATAATTTGTTTATTCATTATTACTTGTTAAAGATAATATAACATCCGATGCATCTGAATAATTACATATATAACCATGAATTCGTAATTTCATACAAATATAGTCGGCAATCGCTCTTGAATGACCAGTCTCATAAATATAAATACATTTCTTTATATCCACTATACCCAAGTTTTTTAGTAACTCTCATAACAGTTGTGGTAGAAGTAAAATTACTTTTTGCAACATCTTTAACTTTTAATTTATCAGGATAATTTATATTTTGATATATATAAGATAATACTTCTTTTTCAATATTACTAAGTTTATTAAGTATTAATATATTATTAATATCCATAGTTTAACACCCCGATTCTGTATTAATTTTATAGTTTTAGAAATATGTGCAAAAATCTATTTTAGCTATAACTAACTTATAATCATTGCTTATTATTTCCCCTTGTTTATGCAAACATTTTCAAATAAAATATCATTAATTCCTGGAGGATACTACTGCTTAACCTAGATATTCAACTCTATGGTACGAAACAAAAAATTACTGACAAGTATGCTTTAGAAATGCTTATATCTTTTCCAAATATTTACTTATTAAAAATTCAAACATCATTAATACATTAGGAAAGAAGGAATTTGATAAAATATTTCTATCATCTAATTTATGCATATCATATACTTTAAAATTTATATCGGAAGCTTTTGCTATACTATTATCCTGCTCTCCTGTAAATGAAACTATTTTTATATTCTTATTTTTTGCTAATCTACATATATCTAACATTTCGCCAGTTTCACCTGATTTAGATATAATAATTAATATTCTTGCTTTTGGTCTCAATCTTCTTAATGCTTCTGCAACTATAGCAGCAGGATTAGAATAATTTACCATCCAGTAATTTTTCTTTGCATATTTTTCAACATAGTCAATAATTTCAACCATAGGATATATAGTTCTTAAACCATAAGCTAGTCCTCCTGGTCCACAAGTTTCTTGTCCAACTACATTGTATTTTAAATGATGTAATCCAGTTGGAATTAAAAATTTATTCAAGAATCCATAAACAAACACACCAATAGGACCTGAAGCACTCATAAAATTACTTGACGCCTTTATTACGCTAGCCGCATAAGGCCAAATATAAGTAATACTTATTCCAAATATAGCTACAATGGGAGTGAGAATTAAAAACACAAGTTTTGAATTACCATACAATGCAAATCCGCCTTTAAATTCCACCTCAACATATTTATTATGAATTGCTCCAATAATACATCCCAAGATTATTCCAAGGAATACGCCCATATCTGTTATTTGAAATCCTAATTGTACAGTTTGACCTGTGCCGTATAAATCAGCTGTAGTTTTATGTGCAATTGCCTTTTTCGCTAAAGATAACCACGTACTGTTTGCACCTAAAAATACAAGATAAACAAGAAGTGCTACCAGACCAGCCTCTGCCTTTTTCTTTTTAGCAATTCCAATTGCAATACCAATACAGAAGATAATACTTAAATTATTTATTATAGGCCAAAGGGAACCTGACATAAATTGTCCTATACTAAACAATAAACCTCCTTTGGTTACAATTGATGGATTTTTTAATATGGAAGACACAGCTAAAAGTAGACCAGCAATAGGCAAAAATAACACTGGAACTATTATGGCTTTTGAAAATGTTTGCATTTTTGACAAGAGTTTATCTTTCATATTGATCACTCCTATTGATTTAATGTTTATAACCTTTCATGAAATGTTATAAACCTATTGTAATTGATTTCATGGCATTTTTAAATAAATTAAGGTCATTATAAAACATGTTAGCATAACTGCTAACATGTTTTATAATGACCTTAATCTTTTTCCGTTTCTTGTGTAAATGATCAAATAAAACTATTCCATATTTAATGATTTTATTATTGATAATCTTAATATATCTTTACAGTTGTTTTTTGTGGCATTTTACCTATGAATTCTGTATCCTCATAAGAAACCCTTAAGCCATAGCCTGCATCTGCTACAGCAGAATAGAAAACATTTAATCCATCAATTTGGGTAAAGTTTTTCATGGGGATTCCACTTAAATTTAGTTCCTTACCTTTAATACCTAGTTTATATGTTCCTTTATTAGTATTTCCTGAAAGAATATTAAATCTTCTAATCTCTTCCCATGAGGTATCTATCTTCTGATAAACTATACATGTATGGTCAAGAGAATTTACTGATATATAATAATTAGTATCTGATTTAAATTTCTTAATTTCGTCTTCATGTTCTTTAATCTTTTCATTCATCTTATTTAATACTTCTAAATCTACTTTTCCAGTTACGGGTAGACGATTTTTTCTTTGAAAATCTCTTATAGCTAGTATTGTATCGTAACTAGACAGACTCCCTGTTGCTTTTATGTTATAACCTAGTGTCGTAAAGTTATTTTGAATTTTAGTAGGCACTTGGCTGAAGCCATCTTGTTTATCAATTGGATTAGCCAAAGCATGTTTTAACAAGGCTTTTGCAGTTTTACATCCAAATATTCCATCAACCTCTACTTTCAGTCTCCTTTGAGCATTCTCTACAGCCTCTTTTGTTAACTTACCATATATTCCATCTTCAGCAAGTCCTGCACCAAAGTATGAATTTAAAGTGCTTTGAATATGTTTAACAATATCACTTCTATTATTTAACTTTACAGATTTATTAAGATATTCAATATCATTATATATTAATTGCTTTGGTACATTGTTAATAGTTACCTGCTGTGCGTATACAGGCTTTCCTATTAAAATCGCTCCTGTAGCTATGGATGATATTATTAATAGTTGATTTGAATTTTTCATATTTTCTTACCTCCAAGTATATATCACATAAATATACATATTTTTCATTTGTATAATAAATACTGTCATATAAGATCGAATTTTGTTTTATCTATAACATATACGAGAAGGTTTATTGATTTTGAGGGGTATATAGAAAAGTTTTCCAATAAAAAAGCAAAGCCCCCATAAGACTAAATATTTTTTAGCAAATAGTCTTATAGGAGCTTTTATACAATATTATAATACATTTACTCTCCGCTACACATCTCTATCTCTTTTTATATAAAATTTAACATAACTGTTATTCATATAGTCATAAGAATAAAAAATGGGTACATCATTTTGATCAAAATGAAGTTGCTTTAATAACATAGCTTTATTTCCAAGCTTTGCAACTGCTTTATCATCAAAAATATTACTACTATCAGGTAAACAAATTTCACTTAAGGAATATCTTATATTTATATTCATCTTATCTCGTAAAAAAGATAACAAAGATCCATTTATTCCTTCTACAAAGGAACTTCCTGCTATACTCTTAGGAAATATATTAAATGTATACGCAAGATTTATATCTTCATTTTTCCTAGTTCTTTCAATAACAATGACATTTTCATCACAATTAAGCTTTTCTTTCCATTCTTCAATTATATTTCTTTCATAGATACTCATATCTCCTTGTGATGCAACCATTCCGGAATTATTTATCATAGCTCCAGTACTTTGAAGTATATTTAGGGAACTATTTATTACTTTTCGGTTCTTGTTAACATAAGTTCCAACTCCATTTTTTGATATCAAAACTCCTTGCCTTTGCAAAAGCTTTATGGCTTCTCTCAAAGTAGATCTTGAAACCTGTAACTGTTTGGCCAGCAGTGGTTCTGTTGGCAATTTTTCACCTTCTTTAAACACACCCTCTTTAATCATATTTTCTAGTTGCTGTTTTATCTTTAAATAAAGCAAAGTTATTCCTTCTTTCTGCTACAATTCTAGCTATAAATATGTTTTCGAAATTAGATAATATTATAGATACCCATAGCTTAAATTTGACTTATACGTAGGAATATGATGCCAAAACTGAAGGCACTTTTAAAAACTTTTTTATCAGTCTTAGTGAAGTGTTTTT
>NZ_JABAIW010000051.1:0-35447 GCF_014231265.1 Clostridium sp. DJ247
AATTATTTAAGCTTTACAGCTAGTCTGTGCAATTTTCAGAGAACAAATAATGTCTCTTAATACAGAGATTATAGTTTATAATGAAACTCCAAAGCTAGCGCTTCGGAGTGGCCGATCATCACAAAATCTCCGATTTTGGATGCCTGGCCATCTAGTGGTAATGACGTGAAGGCTACACCCGTTCCCATTCCGAACACGACGGTTAAGCTTCACAGTGCCGATGGTACTGCAGGGGAGGCCCTGTGGGAGAGTAGGTCGCTGCTAGGTAATAAAAAAACACTAAGCAATATTGCTTAGTGTTTTTTTATTTTGTATGGTGTTAAGTTCCCTATCCACTCCCCAACTGGAATGCTTATAATTTTATAAAAAAGTTTTAAAGGAAAAATTTAATATTGATTTAATTATTCCTGAGGAATATGAAATAGAGATTGTTCATGAGGTCATTTATAACGAATTATGTAAAGGAATTAAAAGCATTATTCAGGCTCTAAATCTTGAATAATGCTTTTTATAAAATTTATGAAAGTGATACTTTTTAATGATTTAAGAATCAGATTTTTATAAATTATAATGTTTTCATCCAAATATTCATATCTTCAAACTGTCCGCAGATGTGGCAATGATTAATTAACCGCCCCGCATACTCATAGTTATGTTTTGCAAATACAATATTCATTCCTGTTGAAATGGACCTAGCTGTACTATATAGAACTTTATAATTTTTAATGCGTAATTCTTTTTCTAGTTCATATATTAATCTACCCATTAATCCAGTTCCTCTATGTGACTTTTTAGTTGCACAATCAGTTATTTCTGCATTTAAATGCTTGGGGTCCGTATCTGCTGATGCAGAACTAACAATTTTTCCGTCATAAACTGCTACTTTAAAAAACACAT
Source organism: Clostridium sp. DJ247 (assembly GCF_014231265.1). Lineage (NCBI taxonomy): Bacteria > Bacillati > Bacillota > Clostridia > Eubacteriales > Clostridiaceae > Clostridium > Clostridium sp. DJ247. Next base: position 898 of record NZ_JABAIW010000051.1, read on the forward strand.
TGTTATCCATAGCAAATTTAATATATTCAGAATCATTCATAGGCGATGGATATGTTTCAAAAATACTGTGATAAAGTTCAGCTAATTCTTTTGCATCTTCTTTATTAGCATTTCTGATAAGAAATTGGTTTTTAACACTATAATTAAAATCTTCATTTATATATTCCCTTGCCTTTATTAAAACTTCTTCTTCTTCTGGAATTCGAATACTCATTTTTCGTTCATACGTGAGGAACTTAGAAAGAAAATATCCTGGAGCGCCATTAAAAAAATTTTCAACTTTTGCTTCCATGATAAAGCCTTGTTTTTTAAATTCTTCTATTTTCTCTCTCTTTGCAATGTAAACAAGCTTTCCAACTTTGTGCTGAGTTATAAAAGGTGCTAGTCTACTCATTAATTCTTCAATGTCACCGTCTATACTTATAATTTTGATTCTTTGGTTAAATTTATCTATTCTAATTTTTGCATTTCCATCAGAAAGCTTTATATTTTCTAACTTAGATAAATCTAAAAGCATTTTATCAACTCCATTCTTATATATATTAGTAGTTGTTTGTTTTTTAATATTTATTCCTCAATTTATTTAATGACCTTGGGGATATTCATATGAAAAAAATACCATATTAAATTTTGACAGTATCTCCTTCGATTTTGTCATAGTATAACAAAAATGAAGACATTATACTTTAAATAATGAAGGAGTTAGATATTCACTTCTCCTTATAAATAGACTATTGAAAATCTTACACTTTAAATTATAAAGGAGTTTGATTAGGCATATTATATAAAAATAAAGATTAAAGTTCTAGCAAGCTCACTTTGTTCTCCAAGAATCCAGGAGGTACTGGCGAACAAAGTGAGCTTGCTAACATGTAATGTATTGATATAGAGATGATATAGTTAGTGAACTAGATGAGAGTATGCAGTTTAAGTATGATACCTTTGGTGTATATGTTATGTTTCCTTACTAAAATTAATTAAAATTTTTACTTGAATCTCAATCAAACAGAAAGTTTGTTACATTCATTCCGTTACATTTTATCTTGTGTCTGATAAAATTATATTAAGATAAAATATGTAAATAACTTGTTTCAGCCAGGTATGCTATTATGAAAATCTTAATTGTAGATATTGTTCATTCCAAACGGTATACTCCCATTTGGGGGTATACCATCTTTTATATAAACTACTAATATGATGTGCACTAAGGCAACAAACTAAGCTCACACCTAATAATTAGCATGAAATTATCCATTCTTTAATCTCCGTAAGGATAATATGGGTAAGGTGGATAGTATGGTGGATAGTAAGGTGGATAGTAAGGTGGATAGTATGGTGGATAGTATGGTGGATAGTAAGGTGGATAGTAAGGTGGATAGTATGGTGGATAATATGGTGGATAGTAAGAATACATAATAATCACCTCCTTTAACAAAGGCTTGACCAATATAGGTCTACCTATATGTTCCACCATAGTAAAAACTATTTTTAGGCTATTTATGATTATATTTATGATATATATATATTCAATTAAGCTAATTTCAGTTACTAAAAAATCTTTACTTACTATTAGCAAGCTGGAGGTAAATTCTCACTATGGAGTCATACCCCATAGCCATTAACCTAAGGTAGGGTTTAGCTTACCTTAGGTTTTTCATCTTTATAGAGCTATGAACAAGTGGAAGAAATATTCTTGCTTGTGAAAAATAAGTATCTTACAAATCGTGACAAGTATAAAACTTTTAAAGATTTTGTACCGGTGATTTTTGACTATCTGAAAGCTTCGAGTCTCAACAAACCTTTTGACATTCGCCAACGTTAAAAAACAATAGCAAGCTCGGGAGCCAAATACTTCCTTCGCTAGGGTACGTGGTACCACTCACAATTTGTAGAAATATAAGAAGATGTCCTAAAACAGCTATTTGGCTGTTTTTTCAATTGGTAAATTTCCTCTCTTTTCCATAACACTGTTCTAACTTATTTTTTATATTTTGGCTGTCTTGTTTTATGGTATCATCATAGTATAATATATTTTGTTAAGGATTATGAGGTTTTGAGACATATGGAGGAATATTAAGTGGATAAAGTGATAATGCATGTTGACATGGATGCTTTTTTTGCATCAGTTGAAATAGTAGATAATAAAAACCTAAGGGGAAAACCTGTTATAATTGGAGGTAACTCCGAGAGAGGGGTGGTTGCAACTTGCTCTTATGAGGCTAGAGCTTACGGTGTAAGGAGTGCTATGCCCATATATATGGCTAAGGCAAAGTGCCCTAGTGGCATTTTTCTCCCTGTTAGATACGGAAGATATAAAGAAATATCAAATAAAATATTTAATATTTTTTATGAAATAACCTCATATGTAGAACCTTTGAGTATAGACGAGGCCTATTTGGACATAACATATATAAATAAGAACCCATCAGATATAGCAAGCTTTATTAAAAGCAGAGTAAGAAAAGAAACAGGACTTACCATTTCAGTAGGCTTATCCTATAATAAGTTTCTAGCAAAATTAGCTTCGGATTGGAATAAACCTAATGGCATAAAGATAATAGGAAAGGGTGAAATACCAAGAATTCTATTCCCACTGACTATAGATAAAGTTTACGGTTTAGGACAGAAGTCGGTGAAAAGGCTTAATAATATTGGGATTTTTACAATAGAAGAATTGCATAAGTTACCTCAGGATTTATTAATAGAATACTTCGGAAAATTTGGAGTAGCGATCTATGAAAGAATTAGAGGAATAGATAAGAGAGAAGTTCAGATATTAAGAGAGAGAAAATCCATTGGTCGGGAAACCACATTAAGTAATGATACCAATGATAAAAACCAACTAAAATTATATATAAAAGCTTTTGCAAGGTCCATTGCGAGTACAATGCAAAGTAAAAATATAAGGGGAAAAAACATTACTATAAAAATAAAAACTGCATCTTTTCTCAATCATACCAAGAGCAAAACCTTGGCACACTATGTATTCAGTGAAGAGGAAATATACAAAGAAGCTTGTAGTATTTTAGAAGAATTAGAACTTGAAGAAAAGATAAGATTGATAGGAATATCAATTTCATCTTTTAAAGAAAATAGAATTGAACAACTATCATTCCTTTAAATGAAGGTGAAGATTTTACTTTTCAAAGTAGTATTCTTGCCGGAGTACATGATGTAAAAAAACTGAAACTAAAATTAAGACCAGATGAAGAGCGTAAAGTTTCTTTTTAAGATAGTTCTAAAGGACTAGGTCTAGGCACAACCTTTTCAGAAATTTAATTACATATCTAATTGCAAAATTGTTAATTTTTTAATACAATTAAATCTATTATAATATTATGAGTTTGCAAATAACATAAATTTAAATTAAGTATAATATAGAATTAACATAGTGAGATTAAAATTAAGTTATAAAATCTCAGTCTAAAAGGTGGAGTCAATTTGAATATGAAAGAAATATTAAGGATTAATCCCTTAATTGCTGCGGCTCAACATGAAACTTTACAACTTGCTGTACATTCTAAGGCTTCATCTATAATATTAATAAATGGAAAATTAAATGAGTTAATGGAGCAGGATTTTCATATGTATAATAAGAAAAAGCCTATATTATTACATACAGATTTGATAAAAGGGCTATCTAATGACAAAGAATCTATAAATTTTATTAAAAAATATATAAATCCTGCAGGAATTGTTTCAACTAAAAGTACTATGTTAAGGGCTGCTAAAAAGAAAGGTTTAATTACAATTCAGAGAGTTTTTCTTATTGATACTAACTCATTAAAGGGTGCTATAGAAAGTATAAGAGAAAATGACCCTGATGTAGTAGAAGTTATGCCAGCATTGGTATATCCTATTGTTGAAACTATAAAAAATGAAATAGATAAACCTATAGTATTAGGTGGGCTAATAAGCGAGAAAGAGCAAATATTAGATATGTTTAAGGCTGGTGCAGATGGTATATCATGCAGTAAAAGTGAATTGTGGAATATAGATATAAAAAGTGAATTTTAATATACATATATTTTTATTCTGCGTTTTAAATTTTTATACATAATATAATTAATTTAATAAGTTTGAATGATTAGTGGTGGAGATTTGAGAAAACCGTTAATCATCTTCTATAAGACAATATGTTTGTAAGTATATTAATTGCAAGCATAGTTAAAAAGAAAGAGGGTGATTTATAGTTTTTTTGAGTCTCTATTTTGTTATTTTATTATTAAAAGCTAGGAGTTTTCATATGAGTATTAAAATGATTGTATCTGATTTAGATGGAACTTTATTTAATAGTTATAAAGAACATTATGAAGTTTCCTCAAAATTAATAGAAGAAATTCATGAATTTGAGAAAAAGGGTAAGATATTTACTATAGCTACTGGAAGACCTAAAGAAACAAGTTTAGATGTAATTAAAAAACTAGGGATAAATGCGCCGTATATTGTGTACAATGGGGCAGAGATAATAGATAAAAGTGGAAATAAAATCTATTCGGACACTTTTTCACTGAAAAAGTGGGTTCCATTTTTAGAAAAGCTTCAACGAATTGGCGCTTCAGTTATATTTTCCTATGATGGACAAGTGTTTTGTTTGAGACATACAGCAGAGATTTCTGCATATGAAAAAAAGGAACTTATAAAATGCCAGGTTGTGGATACGATATTGCTAAATTCAGAGTTAGCAGTAAATAAAATTTTAATAATAGGTGATGTGGAAAAATATAAAGAATATTGGAATGAACTAGATAAAATTTTAAAAAGTGAATTTAGATATGTAATATCAGAAGATGATTATATGGAAATACTCACAAAAGGCGTTTCGAAAGGTAGTGCACTTAAAAAGTTAAAAAAATATTTAGGTATAAAAGACGAAGAAGTTGTGACCATAGGAAACCATATGAATGATAAGGAATTAATAGAAGAAGCACATATAGGAGTTGCTGTTGCTAATGCAGTGGAAGGATTAAAAAGCATAGCTGATTTTGTAACAGTTGGTGAGTATGAAGAAGGAGTTATTGAAGTAGTAAGAAAGTTTGCATAAAAAATATATTATTAGATATTTCTGTAGAAGTAATGATAGTAATACAATGAAAGAGGTAAATGATATAGATAACCATGCCCGAAATTTAACTTATACTCCGGAATATGCTACCAAACTTCGGCACGTTAAAAACTTTTAATTAGTCTAAAGTTTGTGTTTATGAAAATCTAAGAACCTTTGATAAACTCGTACCTCAAACATATCAAAGCTCCTAAGATTTTCAAAAACACTTCACTAAGACTAATAAAAAATTTTTAAAAGTGCCATCAGTTTTGGCATCATTTTCCTACGTATAAGTTAAATTTAAGTTGTGGGTATCTATAAGTAAACAAGTTAATCTTTTTTTACACTAATGAAGATTTCATTTAACAATTAAACTATATAATCTTAAAATGTAAATTGAAAATTTGGAGTAATGTTAACTGTAAAAAACAATGAAATTTAGTAGGGGGAAAACAAAATGAAAAAAGGTATTTTGAAAGTTGCTTCACTAGTAACACTTATTACATTGTCACTTAGTGGTTGTGGAACTGCTGCACCTAGCACACAAACAAATACAAAAGCTGAAAAAGTAAAGATTGAATACTGGCATGTTAATGCTGAAACCCAAGGAGGAAAAAGTGTAGAGAAACTAGTAAAGGATTTTAATGCACAAAGCGATACAGTTGAAGTAGTTGCTAAATATAACCCAGATATGTACAAAGGTTTATTGCAAAACTTACAAGCAGAAGTTGCAACTGGTAAATCTCCAGCAATAGTGCAAGTTGGGTGGGCATTTTTGGACTACTTCTCAAACAATTTTAGCTATACAGAACCACAAAAAATTATTGATGCACAGTTTCCAAAGGATAAGACTTTTTTAAAAGATAATTTCCTGCCAAACGTATTAGGGCTTGCAAAGAACAGTAAAGATAGTCAGGTGGGTATTCCTTATTCTCTTAGTACACCAGTTCTTTACATAAATAAAGATATTTTAAGAAAAGCAGGACTAGATGAAAATGGACCAAAGACATGGGAAGAGCTAGTGGCTTTTTCAAATACAATTAAAGAAAAAACAGGTAAATACGGCTTCTACATGCAGGAACCAGCAGATAACTGGGCAACTCAAGCATTATTAGAAAGTAATGGTGCTAGAATGATTACAGATGGTAAAGCAAGTTTTGCTTCTGAAGAAGGTATTAAGGCTTATGAAGCTTATGCAGATATGGTTGTAAAAACAAAATCCGCATTACATATATCATGGAACGAGGGTGTTAAATCATTTATTGATGGTAACGTAGGTATGTTGTATACAACAATTGCTCAAAGAGCAAATGTCCAAAAAGGTGCAACCTTTGATGTAGCAGCAATTAACTCTCCTGCATGGGCAGGTAAAGAAAAGCGATTGCCAGCAGGCGGTTGTTTCCTAGCTATAACTGCAAAAACTCAAAAAGAACAAAAGGCTGCTTGGGAGTTTGAAAAGTACTTATATAGTATAGAATCTATGGCTGAGTGGACAAAGGGTACTGGATATGTTCCACCAAGAAAAGATGTAGCAACAGCAGAAAATGGTTTAAAGAGTTTCTTAGAACAAAACAAGATGATGGCTGCAGCTACTACCCAAATGGACGGAGTTGTATCTTGGACATCATTCCCTGGTGATGCCGGACTTCAAGCAGAACAAATATTATTGGATACAAGAGATAAAATTTTAAGTGGTAGTGTATCTACTAGAGATGGTTTAAAATCTGCACAAGATAAAATCAATGTACTATTAAAAAAATAGTTACAAGTAAAAGTCAGAGGTTTCCTCTGTCTTTTACTATATTTTAAGGAGGACCGAAATGCAGAATGAAGGAAAGGTACTAAATTATAGTATCCGTCAAAAAATTATTGCTTATCTATTTATTTTACCGTCATTTTTAGCCTTTGCAGTATTTATGTTTTGGCCGCTGCTTAGAACAATTTATTTAAGCTTTTTTTCTTGGAATATGATTAAACCAACAAAGACATTTGTAGGTTTGGATAATTATATAGCTTTGTTTAAAGATCCACTTACCTATAAGGTAATGGGGAATACGCTAGTTTACATAATTATTTTGTTGATATTAAATTGTGCAGCACCATATATACTATCCTTTATTCTTTCTGTTGTTATAAAAAAGGCTAAAGGCTTTTACAAAAGTGTAATTTTCTTACCTAGTGTTATTTCCTTAGTAGTAGGCTCAATTTTATATTTGTGGATTCTAAACCCTATTTCCGGTCCTGTAGCAATTATTGCAAAGATGTTTGGTCTAACATTGCCTATATGGAGTAAAACAGATGGACTTGTCATTGTAGTACTAAGTTTAATAACCACTTGGAAGATATTTGGTTATAACTTTATTGTTGTACTTGCAGGAGTTTCAGGAGTATCCAGTGAGGTAATTGAGGCTGCAAAGCTAGATAAGGTACCAATGCATAAGATATTCCTAGATATTGTACTCCCTATGAGTAGTGCAACAGGGGTTTATGTGTTAGTTATGACAATTGTACAAGGTTTACAATATGTATTTACACCAATTAAAGTTATCACACAAGGTGGACCAGATAATGCAAGCTCCAATGCTATTTACAATGCATATCAAGAAGCTTTCGTTTTATATAGAACAGGTAGTGCATCTGCTTTCGCTATTTTGACAATGGCGTTATTTGTGGCATTGCTTATTTTGGAATTTAAGTATGTAGAGAGAGGAGTATACTATGAAAATTAAATTTACAGCAGAATTTAAGTGGCACATTATTTTAGTACTATTTGTATTTGTCTCTCTTTTTCCAATAGTATTTGCAATTTCAAGTTCCTTTAAAGAATTGAATGAAGCATATAGCAATGTATTTGCAATTATACCGGTTAACCCAACTATAAATAATTATATAGAGGTATTCACCAGATTGCCTTTTGTACAAATTACAAGTAATACCTTTTTCATTGCCTCTTGTGTTACATTATTTAAAACTCTAACGGCTATATTTGCAGCTTATGCCTTTGTATATTTTGATTTCAAGTACAAAAATATTATGTATTTTATTCTAATCAGTACTATATTTATACCCTTTACTGTAACAATGATACCAAACTACCTAACTATTTCAAAGTTAGGCTTTAATGATAAACTATTAGGTGTTATTTTACCACAACTCAGTGATGCAACAGGTATTTTTTTAATTAGACAGTCTATGAGAACTATTCCTCGTTCCTTAATTGAGGTAGCTGAATTAGAGAAGGTTGGACACTTAAAAATTATGAAGGATATTGTAGTGCCACTTGTAAAACCAGCTATTATTTCTACAGGAATTATGTTTTTTATTAACTCATGGAATGAATATGTATGGCCAGTGCTAATCTTAAAGTCAAAGGAAAATTTCACACTTCCTTTAGCACTTCAATTATTTATTAGCTCAGAAGGTGGAACAGACTTTACTATTGCCATGGCTGTGTCTGTAATAACCATGATAATACCATTAGTACTATATATTATATTCCAAAAGTATATTATTAATACTTTTGCATCATCAGGAATAAAGGGATAGGAGAGCAGTTATGAAAGAAATTGTTTTTGAAAATATATGTAAATCTTACGGTAAAACTCAAGTAGTAAATAATTTAAGCTTAACAATAAAAGAAGGGGAAAGATTAATATTACTAGGTCCATCTGGTTGTGGTAAATCTACAACACTTAGAATTATTGCAGGCTTAGAAGATATAACCTCTGGAAAATTGTACATGAATGGAAGCTGTGTTAATGATGTTCCAAGTGGTGATAGAAATGTAGCTATGGTGTTCCAAAACTACGCTCTTTTTCCGCATATGACAGTATCGGATAATATAACTTATGGATTGAAGGTTCATAAAGTACCAAAAGAAGAAATGGAGAAAAGATTAAAAGCAGCATTAGATATGCTTCAATTAAATGGTTTAGAAAATAGAAAACCGAAGGATTTGTCAGGTGGGCAACGTCAAAGAGTTGCTCTTGCTCGTGCAGTAGTAAAGCGAAGTGATTTTTTCTTGTTAGATGAACCACTTTCTAATCTTGATGCACAGTTAAGAGGACATGCCAGAAAGGAATTAGTTAAGATTCATGAAATGTATCATCAAACTTTTGTTTATGTAACACACGACCAAGTAGAAGCAATGACTATAGGTGACAGAGTGGCGTTAATGAATAAAGGCACCTTACAAATGATAGATACTCCACATAATGTATACAATAGACCTGCCAATATATTTACTGCAAAATTTATTGGTTCCCCATCTACTAATATTTTTGATGTTAATTATTCAAATGATACAATAACTGTGGGAGATCAAAGGTTACTTTTACCAAAAATCTGGGGAAATAAAGTAGTTAATAGTGGATGTACAGAATTATCTTTTGGTATAAGGCCTGAACATATTAAGTTAAGTAAAGTACCAATAGAAAATGCTTTTAAAGGATTTGTAAAGTATATTGAAGACTATGGTAATAGATTTGGCATATATTTTGAGGTTGAAGGTAATGAAATTATTGCTATGTCTGATGAAAATCATTTGAAAGCTGATGATTTAGTATATTTTGCACCAGATTTTACAAAAATACATTTATTTAATAGAAATACTACTATGTCAATTGGATATCCAGAGGAGTTATGATTATGAATATTTATATTAGTACAAATTTATATACCCCTAGTGAATTAGAAAATATTTTCCCATTACTTGATAAAATCAATGATAAGAATATAGGCATAGAACTTTTTCCAGAGTGGCATGACAGACAGTTTATTGATATACTTGACAAAAACTTGGACAAGTTTGAAAATTATCATATCTCATTACATGGACCCTATTATCACACAGAACATTCCAGTGAAAAAGGCTCTATAGAATATGAAAACTCAAAAGAATATTTTAGAAGTACTCTTGAACTTTCAAAGCAATTAAATAGTAGATATATTGTGTACCATCATAATAACTGTAGAGTAAAGCTTGAAAACAGAATAGAAATGATAAGCAATTCAACAGAAAATTTACTGGAATTAAATGAATTAGCTAAAGCATATGGAGTGGATATTGTTGTAGAAAATGCCGGGGTGCTTTCTCGTAATAATATGCTGTTTGATGAAGAACAATTTATTGAAATTGCAAAAGGAATTGATAATAAAATACTAATTGATATTGGTCATGCCTTTGCAAACAACTGGAATTTAAATCATGTTATAAGTGAGTTAAAACACAGGATTGTTGCATATCACCTCCATAATAATGATGGCGTTGAAGATAATCATAATCGAATTAGAGATGGAAAGCTAGATATAGATGGTTTTTTTGAAATTTATAAAAAATACACTCCAAGTGCTGATTTAGTCATTGAATACAGTAAAAATTGCAGAAAAGATGTTGATGGTATTATAAAAGATGTAAATGAAATTAAAAAAATGTTAGGAAAAGGAAAAATAGATGCAGCAATAGAATTTTATGCATAAATGCTTATATCTTCCACATCAATGTTTCAATAGGCATATATGCCACAGCGTTAATGGTTGTATTCATTAGTGCATTTATAAGAAAAAGCAAACCGAGATTTGTAACATTTATTCCCTATTACAAAGTCAAAGCTTGGAATTGATATTTTATGCTTTGTGATTGCCTTTATTTTAAAAGAACCATATGAAGGAAAAAGATAATAATAAGCCATACTTTGTTATGTGGATTGCGAATACAGATTTTATGGTAGATAAGTAGGTTTTTATTAAAAAGGTTGTTCATAATTGAGTCATAGATTATTTTTCAGGGTCTGCAACAAATGTTTAGTGATATTTATTGCTCATTAGTAGGAATGAAGCAGCTTTTTGTAGATCGTGATGAGTGTATCGATGGATTGTCTAGATTGGCCGCTGTGATACATATGTAATGGCTAAATAAAATATAATTAGAAATATTTTAAAATACAAGTAAAGCGTAGGGTAAAAAAGAGCAACAAGTTTAAAGAATTGAACTGCTGAGAAAGCATATAAGTACTAAAAATAATAATAGTATTGAAAATAACTGTCTGATATAGACAGTTATTTTATTGCTTATAAAAATTATATTGACATAAGCAGGCTGAATCACTATAATTATATGATATATACCAATAAAATTATATTATATCATATTTTTGATAAAAAGTCAATAGTTTTTGTAAAAGGAGAATAATTTATGAACCTGATTGATATTTTTAATTCTGGAGAAGGCAGTCTCAATGAATTATATGTTAATGAGTTGCTTCAAACTAATGAGGAAACTAAAAAATATGGCTTAGTATTGACCTTTGAAGATGTGCTGCAGATTATAAATGTGAGAAATAAAGTATTAAAAAGTTATGGAAGAATTGAGCTAAGTTTTCAGGTTACTAAGAAGTTCATTGAGGTGTTTAGTTCATCAGCTTTCATAAATGATAAAAATTATGTGCGGGCTTTAAATGAAATGCAGGAAGTATTTTATTATCTGAAAAATGAAACGGAAGACAAGCTTTGTGATGATGAGCTTATTGAGCTAATAAAAGACTTATTTGAGAATTCCTGTGAAGGCTCTGTTGAATTATTGTATGGTAGCTTAGAGGAGTTTTCAAGAAATTTTAGAAAAAAGCTTTAGTAAAAGGAGTGGGGGTAATGAATTTGAATACTGAAAATAGTGTATATCTGACTAATAAAGGGAAGATAGATATAAAAAAGCTAAATAAGAACCAATACACTATATCAATTCTTCAGGAATGTTTAAAAAGTGGAGTGATGAGTAATGCTGAGGTGTTTAACATTCAAGTTAAAATAATGGACTTACTAAAAGAATTAATTATGAAGTACACTAAGGGGGAAAGCACTTCTGTTACTGTAGAGGTTACTGAAAGCTTGCTTAATTCTCTTTTGTATGCCATAGACTTTTATATGCTTAAATTTCATAACCTAGAAGCAGCACTAAAAGAATTAAAACAAAAAGAGATAAAGGATATATATGAAGAAGGACTTCAACTACTAAGGTTATGTGTCCTAGACACTAAAAAATTGTATGAGAAAATAAAGAGAGATAGATTAAAGCTTGAGCTTGAAGCTTATAATGTAACTTTAGATGAAGCTATACCTAGCTTTTTTGAAAAATATACGGTGGTTTTTGAAGCGCACAATACAATGGCCAGCATAGATTATCCTTTAGTATTTGATGAGAGGAAATTAAGTTTTACTAAATAATATGAAGGAAAAATAAGGTTATATAATTAAAGTGAATTTTATGACAAATAAATGATGGTAAGGGAATTAGAATTTATAAAAAAGATATAGCCTCTTTCCTCTACCTTTTCTAATAATAACTGATCAACCGCCGGGATATCTGCGGGTGCTCATTTTAAGGAAAGTAAATTTTCTCTCTTTAACCATATTAGTTTAGAGTGTTCATTGGCAGTAGTGGTACCGGATATCAATCTGCATTTAAAAGTAATTAACTTTACCGTAAAGTTATCATATTCGTGAGTGTTATCATTAAAAATGCTACCAAACTCAACCTTACATCCTACTCTTCTTTGATCTCTCTTTCTATAGCTTGCTTTAAATTTTCATCCTTCTCTACTTTGCCACCGGGAAATTCCCACATGTTTGGAATGGACATACTTGGATAGCGAAGAGCACATAGTATTTCATAATTTTCTTTACTAGGAATTATTATGTTATAATAAGATTAAATAAGTACAGGGGGACAGGCAAATGAAGAATAAATGGAGCTTCAATTCAACTATGGAACTCAGAGTAATAATAAGTAAAGGAGATTTAAAATATGAAGTATAAAGCATTCATAAGTAATTTGATGCTTGTGTTGTTTACTATGTCTGTAATAATATGTATGCCTGTAAAAAAGGTCCAAGCTGATGCTTTTAAAATTGTTACTTTAGGAGCAGATTTAACTAACCAGCAGAAAGAAGACATGCTTAAGTATTTTGGTGTTACTAAGCAGGAGGCCAATGTATTAGAAGTTAACAGAAATGAAGAAGTTAAATATTTAGGTAATGTAGCTTCCGAAAAACAAATAGGGACAAGGTCCATATCTTGTTCTTACATAGAGCCTACTAGCCAAGGTGGGTTAAATATATCTACAAATAATGTATATTGGATTAATGAAAATATGATAAAGAATGCTTTAATTACTGCAGGTATACAAAATGCTAATGTTAAAGTATCAGCTCCCTTTAATGTATCAGGTACTGCAGCACTTACAGGAATATTAAAGGGCTTTGAAAATAGCAGTGCCGGTAAAAAAATTGATGAAGACAAAAAGAAGGTTGCTAATGAAGAATTGGTGGTTACTGGTAATTTAGGTGAGAAAATTGGAAAGGATAAAGCTGCCAGTTTAATAAATGAAGTAAAAAAAGAAGTTATTAAAGAAAAACCTAAAAATGAAAAAGAAATAGAAAAAATAGTATTAAATGTAACTAATAACTATAATATAAATCTAAGTAATGATGATATTAAGAATATAACTTCTTTAATGGGCAAGATAAATAGTTTAAATTTAGACTTTAATCAGTTAAAAAATCAGTTAAATGGCGTAACAAACCAATTAAAAGAGACCTTAAATAGTGATCAGGCTAAAGGTTTTTTAAGTAAAATATTAGATTCAGTTAAAAGCTTTTTTGCAAAGCTACTTTCTTAATCATAGTAAATGTAACAAAATCGTGTATAATAATATATATGCCAAAGCACTGCAATATTAGAAGCTTTGACTTTAATTCTATGGCGGAGAATATAAGTAAAAATAATCCAGAAATGCTTTGTTCAATTATTGATAGAAAATATGTAGAATTATTTTTTCAACGAAAGTGCGTGTATTTTAAGTTCCCTCAGACTAATTAAAATGTATCCTATAGAGTAGACTTTTTTAAATTGTCTATTCTATAGGGTACATTTTATATTTTGATATATTTCTCAGGTTTTTTTATTCAACACAATAGGTACAACGCGAAGCATTAGGTATATTGCTGTGCCTGTTTAAAGTGGTTGTGGTTTATCATCCCAACTAAGAAGTCTTGCAATAAGCACCTGGACTAACACCTTGAATTTGCTAGGGATACATGACTCCTAATGAATTTTATAACCTTTATTCTGGAGAGCAGCTAACTAACATTGAAATAAGGGTATAATTATACTCCAAGAAACAAATTATAACATTATTTCTTCAATAGATAATTTTTTTATAGGTTTTGGTTCTTCAGCTGGATAACCTAGAGCCAGTAGACTTACATATTTTATATTTTCATCCCAGTTGAATAACTCCTTGATTTTTTTTTCATTAGCTATTCTTACCCAACAGCTACCAAGTCCAAGTTCAACAGCCCTTAATACAATATGTTCAATAGCCATTGCCACATTAAAAGATACCTCTGGTATTAATTTTTCGGATTGTATGTTCTTGAGACTATCAGTTCTGTAGTTAATCATTTCATAAAAGTCCTTATTAATAATATCTAAGTTATATAATTCCTCACTACCAGATAAAGATCCAACAACATAGTCTTTTGTATCTGCACAACATATAAGAATTACTGGAGCGTCTGCAATGTGTTTTTGATTGAAGGAAATTTCAGATAAGCTTTGTTTTATATCCTTGTCCTTAATTATTTTAAAGCGCCAAGGTTGTGAATTGCAAGCAGAAGGTGCAAGTCTAGCACAATCAAGCAAATCATAAATTAGTTCATCAGGTATCTCATCCTTCGTATATTTTCTTATGCTTCTTCTCATCATTATACATTCTTTTACACTCATAATTATCCTCCTTATAATAAACCGGTTGGTTTTTGAAATATAAAATAATATAACTTTATGGAAGTTTATGGAAAAATTAAGCAATGTCTTAAAGTTAGTTACGGATTCATTTTGTATTATCTAATTTTAGTGATAACAAATCTTTAAGAATATAGTCAAATGAACTTTCATCTTTACTTATTCTATAGTAAAGTATGTGACCTTCATAAATAGCAAAGGCTTTTCTGGCAATTACATCAGCTTTATCTTTTGTTAACCCAGATACTTGTAGAGAATTTGAAAAAATATCAATTAATTTCTTCATTCCATTTGCATATGCATTTGATAAATCATTTTCAATAAATGCTGTTTCTAAACCTAATACAGCTATTGGACAGCCAAAGTAGTTACCTGCAGATACGGAACTTTTTATATCAAGTACCATCTTATTTATAAATATATCCCAAGGATTATTTGATAATGGTTCTAGCCAATCTTGTAATATTATCTTTCCATAATATTTTGCTATCTCAAGTGCAAGTTCTTTTTTACTGGAAAAATAGAAATAGAAAGATCCTTTTGACATATTAGCTTCATGTAAGATATCATTTATTCCTGTAAAAGATACTAAAAATTAAGTAATTATATATTTACAATAGCTAAACAAATACAGTATAATATTTTATGTTTACATAAAGTGAAACTTGAATCAGATGGGGTTTTGACCCCACCTGATTCTTAGTTGAACGAATCCAGGGACGTAGCCGCTCTTTACTCCCACTTTGGAGAAGATGGGAGTATTAGAGCGGGTAGTCATCGGATAAAAATAATTTAAAATACACAGGAGTACATTAAAAATGAGAGCAAGTTACAAAAACCCAAAGGAATTAGCAAGTAAATTAAAAGATTTAGTTGATACGTATTTTGAGGACCTAATAAGCTATGAAAAACTAGAACAAACAGTTATAGCTATAATAAATGCCAATGAAGACAGGGTTTATAAAAATGGATTTATGCCAACAAAATTAGCTGGTGCCCTAGGTCCTGAAAGAGTAAATATTATAAATAAGATAGCAGAAACAATGAAATAAAAAGGGGCTATCTTAAAATAGTTTTTTATAAAATATTCTTTATGCCACTTTAAAAATAAAGGATTTAGTGCTGAAATTAAAATCAGTTTCAGTAATAAATCCTATTTTTATATAAATAGGTAAGGTATTTGGTCTTGTTTTGGCCATAATTTCCATGACTATAGCACCATTTATAATGTATGCTCCACAAGGCGTATTCCACTATCTACAGATTGTAAATGGTTTCTTCAATGTACCTATATTTACAATAATATTTAAAGGATACTATACAAAATCCTTCAAACTAAATGGTATTTATATAAAATTCAAGGTTAGATGGAATAGTTTATGAAAAAGTTATATAGAAATTGGCAAGGGGAACGTCCTCTTGCCAGTTTTGCCATTAATATTTAAATTTATATATAATATTCTTTAATTCTTCTGATAAATTCATTAATGATTCACTTGTAGCTGTTACTTCTTGTAAGGATGCTAATTGTTGTTCAGTTGCAGAGGAAACATTTTGTGAATAAGAAGCATTTTTCTCTGAGATAGATGATAACTGATCTATTATAGTTACAAATTCATCTTTAATATTAGCTACATTCTCAGATTCATTTACAAAATGTGTAGTAGAGGTTTGAATACTATCTAAGTTATGAGAAATATTTTCAAATTTATCTTTTGTAGCATATACATTATTCATTAATTCAGAAATACTTGATGAAACATTTTCCATTGTTAAAACAGTGGTTTTAGAGCTTTCCTGAAGCGCATTCACTATCTGTTCGATTACTTTTGCAGAGTTAGTGGATTCTTCAGCTAGCTTTCTTATTTCATCAGCAACTACTGCAAATCCTCTTCCTGATTCACCTGCTCTTGCAGCTTCAATAGCTGCGTTTAGTGCTAGCAAATTAGTTTGTTCAGCAATACTTTGAATTGCTTTGCTTGCTTGATCAATTTGTACTGCACTTTCATTTGTTTGGATAACATCCCTCTGTATTGCATCTAATGCACTTTTGCTTTGATTTGTTTTATTCGTTAGTTCTTTGATGGTGGATAGTCCCTCATCTTTTAAAACTAATACATTTTTAATAGATGAGCTTAAATCCTGTATAAGTATACCACTATTTTCTACTGATACATTTAGCTCATTCATCTTATTAGCACCAACCTCTATTATTTTAGCTTGTTCTATACTATTATTTGCAACTTCTTCAATGGTGCGAGTAACCTCCTCAGCTGCTTTTGATGATTGCTCGGATACTTGTGAAAAATTCTCAGAAGAAGCTGCCACTTGCTGCGAAACATGAGCTCCTGTTTTTATGAATTCCTTCAAATTATCAATAATAATTTGGGATGACTTTGATAAACTTGCAATTTCACCTTTTTGTTTTATTAAAACATTTGGTACATCCTCAGTTAAATCAAAATCTGCAACTTTACCGAAGAAGTTCGATAAGATTTCTACAGGTTCTGTTAAAGTTTTCTTTAATATTCTAGAAACTAAAAATGCAGAAATGGCAGAAAGTATAATTATTATAAAGGAAATAATTATTATTAACTTATGAAATTTATAAAGTACTTCAGCAACAGCAACCTTATATAATATTACGCTTCCGTTTAAAAGTTTTGCAAAGCTATAAAAATAATCTTTGCCATTAACTTTAATTTCTTCTGTACCATAAGTATCTTTTTTCATTTTAGCTACTAAATTTCCATATATTTTATCGGATAACATTTTGTCTATTTCATCTTCATAAATTAGTTCTGCTGTTCCAGTTGTATACATACGAATATTTGCTACAGAATCACGAATTTTTTTATCTAAAAAATCTGTTCCAATAACACAAATAACTTCATTGTTTATAGATACAGCTGTATTATAAGTTAAATCTTTAGCTTTAGTAGCATTGTGTATAACAGAGGTCCATCGAGGTTGTCCTGCTTTTATAGGACCATACCACCATGACATATTAGGATCTGATTCTACAAAGGAGGATTTATTTACACCTATGGTATTTTTATATTCTCCAGTGTTGTTTTCATCAATATACCATGAACCATAAACTTCATCTTGTTTATATAGTTCAGGATTAAAAGTAACATATACCCCGTAAAATTCACCACCATGATCCTGCGCTATTTTTTTTATAACCGGGTCTATAGCTTGAGAATATCTTTTTATATAAAAATCATCTTGTTTTTGTTGGTTTAAATCAAATGTATTTAAAACATAGGCATTAAGGGAATGTTGTACACTTTGTACTTCTTTAAATAAGTCATCATAAGTTAATGTTTGATTTTTTGCTACATTTAATAATTTCTCTTGTGCTTCACTTTCTATATTTTTTGATGTAATCCAAACTATTGAAATTGCTGTTATAAGTATTCCTATGATAGAGTAAAATATCAAAATACTTCGAATGGATCCCTTCATAATAGTTTTATTACCATTATGGCTTCCTTTACTGTTATTATTGTTATGTTTCACCATAAATATCTACTCCTTTTTTAACTTTACTCCCTTAAATCCTGTAAAAGTAAGGTATATATTTATTCAGTAACTTATTTTACAGGATGGTATTCAATTGCAAGCCATATACAATCTGTGTCAGCATAATATTGATGCCACGGATAAATATAATTAGAATCTTCTTCTACATTGCAAAAAGGAACTGGTGTTGTATATCCTTCTGACATAAATATATCTTCATATAGTGTGCTTGAGTCCTGTGTTTTAAATTTTTGCATTCTGCCTAAACCATAAATTTGTGTATGAAATTCAATAAAATCATGGGTGTTGTGTATTACACAATTAGTTAGAGCCGGAGCAAACCATAAATTCACTTTAATTTCAAAGTTTTTTTGTGTAACAGACGTTGTAATCTGTCCTGTTATATACAGAGGATCAAGGCTAACAGTTGTAATGCTTTCCTGAGATGACCTCCATAATGGGGTATTTTTAGGAAAAGTTGAATCTTTCGGTAGTATGTCCCCAAGAAGATTCCAACCTTTTTCCAGAATTACATTTCCTATATTTATTTCATCACATATGCTAATTAGTATAACAGCAGATGCCTTCTTTATTTTAATATCTTTGACAATTGTAGAGTTAAATATTTTTAAATCTTTACTTAGAGGTTCATCAAAGTATACACTGTCCGTACCTACATTGATTACAATTGTACGTTCATATATATAATAATTTTCAACATTTTCAACAAAAAGTGCATTAATATGTAAATTTGAAAAGCTAAGCTGTGTTGTAATATTACTTTCCATCATATCCATTTTAATCCTCCAATATTCTTATTTATTAATCTTATTTTATTGATCATATTTAAAAGTTATATTATTACTTTTTTATAAACAAACTGTTTATATTTGCATGGATATATATTAATTTATGAGGTTACATATACTCAATATTGATTTTAAAATTTTTATTATTATCAAAGACTTTTATGAATGATATATTAATATTTTCATTAAAATACCATTTATTTTCGTCTGAATTCCAAAGTGATGCTGATCTTTGGTCTATATTTCCTTCTGTTATTATAGAGATTTCCTTGTCACCTATGGTTACTCTTTTTAGTGGCTGTGTATAGTGTTCATTAAGCTCACCTTCATCATGTAAAATGGCAACAAAAAAGAAATCTTCATATTTTGGTGTATAATTATCATAAGTGCGATTTATATTAATTTCTCTATGTTTAACGTCAATATAATTATGTTTAATTAGAACCTCTCTGTATTCCCCTTTAGCCATCGGATCAATGTCTTGACTTTTATTATATATTGGTGCAGAGGAATGACTTACTCCATAATTTTCATTACTTGTTGGTGCAGAGGAACGGCTTACTCCGTCATCCAAATACATGGTGTATTGTCCATGGGCGCCAGGGTAAATGTTAATAGTAATAGGATTAGCTTCTCCCTTTGCATTTTTCTCGCCTACATATTGTTCAAGTTCAATAGTAGGTATAACTGCTCCTGCTCTTACAAACACAGGACATACAAACCCTATATGATTTTTATCATCACTAATATGAGCATCATAGTCGAATATGGTTGTTCCTCCTTCAACAGGGTATAATAAAGGTCTTTTGTTACCCATAAAGCAATACCAGTTGCTTCCTGCAGGAAGATATACATCTCGTCTGCCCTGCATATTTTCGTCACATTGCTTATCTAGTATAGGTGCAACTAATAAATCTTTTCCTACAAAGAATTCGTTGTTAAGGAAAGCTATTTTATCATTAAATATTGCTTTATCTGTCCAGTCATTTAAAAATAAAGGTCTTACAATAGGCATTCCAGTAAAAGTATTCTCAAACATAGCATCGTAGAATAACTGCATTAAGCGATATCTTTGTTCTATATAATATTTAGTTACCTTTAGCACATAGTTATACATAGGTCTCTCACTTGGAGGAACCTCATCGATTACTGTTTGAAATTTATATGGTTCCTGAAAGAGCTTTGAACTTTTCTTTATATAATGATTTCTAAACCAAGGTAAAAATGAACCTACTATCATCCAACGTATAAATAATTCTGGATCTACCCATTGTTCACCATCACGAGAAGCCATAAAGCCACCTGTATCTTCTCCAGTTATAGGTTCACCAGAAATTCCAAGAGCCAATACCTGGGCTACATTAATTTTTAGGAAATCCCAAGTAGAAGCGTTATCTCCAGTCCATAATCCCGCATATCTATGCATTCCTGTAAATCCGCCGCGACCTATAATAAAGTTTCTTTTATTTGCTCTTGATGGAAGATCGTTCAAACCCATAAAAGTAGCTTTATGTAGGTTATAGGGGTACAATGACCATACTTTTATTGCAGGAGATTTTGTACGTTGTTGGTCCTGAGGGTCATTTCCTTCTGTATAGTTGTATTTTTTTAAGAAATCATCAGTAATTAGAAGTTTAAAGGGAAAAGAACGCATGTCTCCAAGATATGGCATAATTGCAGGGCTGGTCATATCCTGCCACACAAATTCAAGTCCCTGCTCAAATAAGTAGTTGTATTGTTCTCCCCACCACTTTCTCACTTCACTCCTTGCAAAATCAGGATAATGGCCTAGTACACCTCTATCCCCGCCATAATAAACCGCTCCTTCATAAGGTTTGCCGCTATTATAATTATTAACAATATTATTAAAGGCTTTTTTCTGTATTGGATTTTTGTTCGGTTGGTTAACTATATCGTCAATAGTTCTTATGGATTCTTTTCCAAAATCAAAATCTTGATAATTTTCCTCATTAGGAGCACAAGGTAAAACACGTTCATCCGTTACAAAATATCCTTTTTCTAATCCTGATTTATAAGTTTCATAATTACTGTTTTGATTACTGATAATAGGTGTAATATTTGTGCAGCATTTAATGCCTTTTTCCTTTAATTTACTGAACATTTCCTTTGGATTTGGAAACCTTTCTTCATCAATGGTAAAGGTTTCATAATTTCTTTGTAAATCTACATCCACATGTAATCCATCAATAGGTATTTGGTAGCGTCTGTAATCTTCTACAACTTTTTCTAAGTGATCCCTTTTTTCATAGCCATAACAACCTTGATGATAACCTAGTACATAACGTGGTTTCAGCCTAGCGGTTCCTACGAATGATAAATATGCAGTCATAACCTCTTGTGCATTCTGACCTAAGAAGAAATAACAATCTAAATCACCTAATAAGGTTCCTAGCATATATCTTTGTGAATTACTGTAGCCAACATCTACAAAAGATTCAGAAGCATTATCCATAAAAAGCCCACACACAATATCTTCAGTTGGTGTGCCGTAAAACTCCATAAAAAATGGATTGTTATGATATAGAGGCTCTCTATCATCAAGAGCTCCACGACCATATACTTGTTTATACATCATATTGTCATAATTCATATAAGTTAACTGTTTTGCATTTTTATATAGCTTTTTCCCGCCAGTTTCACCAAAGCCTATATACTTTGCAGTGAAGGGCTTTACAAAAGGGAGAACAATAGAATATTCGTGTATTCCATTGTAGGAGCAGAATTTATCATAACGAATTCCATAATCATCTGTGCTTAAAACTAAAATTTCTTCATTATTCTGGTTACACTTATAAACTTTCAGGTTAAAATCAGTTAATGTTATAATCATCTTCATGTATGGCTTGTCTTCTTCTTCAAATGTAGTGATTTGAACTATATTATTTTCTGTGTCATAGTCATATTTAGTTGTGAAGTTTGGGAAGGTATGTATTAATTCATCAAAGGAATTTCCAATTATGCTTCGGGTATTTTGATGTGAATATTCCTCTGAAGTTACTTTACTTGGGTTAAATCTCATACGAAAAGTATCTTTTCGTGGAAATTGTATAATCATTGCACAACTTTCATGGGAATTATTTTCACAAATGAGGGATAAAACTTTTTCATTTTCATCATAATTTGAAAATTGTGCTTTGTTTAGTTTAATCCAATCTTTGCTGTTTTTAAAAAAGTCTTCAACCTTAACAAACTTAAATTCATTAGACATTAGAATACCTCCAATGCAACTTAGATTTGACAAGAAATTTTGTCAGTTACTGTTTTTGTAGAATTTATCCTTTGACTGCCAGTCGTAATCCTCTCACTTATACAATCGGTGAGTTAATGGCTACTACGTACTGGATTAGTTCAATTAACGCTTAGGTAGGGTAAAAAACTCATCTAAGAGTTAGTTGAACTTTATTATGATTCTGTACTTTTTTGTTAATCCTCCTTATTTTTTACTTAAAGGTAAATTTTAACCCATATAGTTTTTTGTGGATAAATGTGATATTTAAATACTATAACAATTGTATTTTATAATTTTATCATAAGTTTGTTGTCGAAATTAGCAAATTCTTGATAAGCTTGATAAATTTATATACTTATTTAAAAATTAACATTAAATAATCATAGAAAATCACAAACTATCTACCATTTTATGTAATTATGATGAATTCTATAACGCCAATCTGTATTCTGCTATAGGAATCCTTAGCACAAAACTACAGGTATTCCTATTATTGCATAATTACAAATAGCATTATTAGAAAAATTGTGCTTTATATTGTAAATTTGCCGTTTCAAATATGGACAAATTAGGCTTATGGGCTCAATGGGATTTGCTATTGTAGCTTTGCTAATGGGATTTTTAATAAAGAATAAGGATATTAAATACACTTTTTATACCTATTCAATTATATTTATTATTTGTGTATTAATTGTAAGAAGCATCAAGTTTAAAGGAAAAAGTAGTTCACATAGAGTAAAGATTGAAGATTTAAAACAATTAATGAAAAATAAGATTTTCATAATTTTTATTGCATCAGTTACAGTTACAAATATAGCTTTATAGATTATTTGCGGTAGTATGTTTGGCAGCATTTTTTATATCATTAATACTAAATAAAATAGGTAATATTAAAATTAAGCAAAAATAGAAAGTAAGAGTTGTAAATTTATAAATAAACATATTAAAGTGAATTATAGCCCATATTTTTTAAGGAGACATGGGTTATAATTCACTTTTTATTTACTCAAATTTATCCGTTACTACCCGCTCTAATACTCCCATCTTTATATGAAACTCCTCTTCAGAGGAGTACTCACAGAGTAAGCGACCATATCAAAATCACAGATTTTTTACGTCTGCTTAACCGATTCGACAAAATAACAGATTTTGCCTCTCTGCTTAACTGGGAGTAAAGAGCGGCTACGTCCCGGGTTCGTAAGACAAACCCCATCTGATTCAAGTTTCACTTTATCAATGTTAAGATATAGGAACTCTGTTGATAAAAAAATATATAAATTTAACATATATTCCCTTTATTTTTATGTTAATGTAGTTTATAATTGTTACATGTAAAGTTAAATTTTACCATAATTTAGCTTTTGGCGTCTGGGGAAGTTGGATAATTAAAGGGGGAAATCCTATTATGAAAAGAGTAGTTATAACTGGTATGGGGGTTGTTTCGCCGCTAGGGTTAGAAACAAGAAAGTTTTGGAATGCAATTAAAGAAGGTAAATCAGCAATTGATTATGTATCAAGCATAGATGTTACTAATATGCCAACAAAAGTTGCTGCAGAAATAAAAGACTTTGACCCACTGGATTTTATGGATAGAAAAGAGGCTAGAAAGGCCAGCCGTTTTATGCAGTTTGCTATTGCTGCTGCTAAAATGGCTATGGATGATTCGGGACTGGATATTGAAAAAGTTGATAAGTATGAAATGGGTGCTATAGTTGGCTCAGGAGTTGGAGGCATGGAAATAATTGAAAAGCAGCAGGATGTACTATGTAAAATGGGTCCAAGCAGAATAAATCCACTTTCTATTCCTATGATTATTGCTAATATGGCCTCTAGCCAAATTGCAATAAAATATGGTGCTAAGGGATATAACGAGTGTGTCGTTGCAGCTTGCGCCACTGGCAATAATGCCATTGGCAATGCTTTTAAGATTATACGTAGTGGCGATGCAAAGATTATGATAACTGGCGGAGCTGAAGCTGTTATTACACCTTTAGTCTTCGCAGGTTTTAGTGCAATGAGGGCTATGTCTAAATCAAATGATCCTAAAAGTGCCTGCAGGCCCTTTGATTCTGAGAGAGATGGTTTTGTAATGGGAGAAGGTGCTGGCATTGTAATTTTGGAAGAGCTTGAACATGCTCTTAAAAGAGATGCCAATATAATTGGGGAAATTGTAGGCTACGGATGCACCAATGATGCTTATAATATTGTTGCTCCAAACCCTAATGCGGAGGGAGCAGCAAGATGTATATCAAAAGCTATTGAGAATTCAGGAATAAATCCAGAGGATATAGGATATATAAATGCACATGGAACTTCAACAATATATAATGATAAATTGGAAACTTTAGCTATTAAAAAATCCTTTGGAGAACATGCTGAAAAAGTTGCAATAAGTTCCACTAAGTCTATGACAGGGCATTTACTTGGAGCATCAGGAGCAATAGAAACAATTATAACAGCACTTGCTCTAAAAGAAGGGTTTTTACCTCCAACTATAAATTATAATTCCAAGGATCATGAATGTGATCTTGATTATGTTCCTAACGTAGGAAGAAGTGCAGAAATAGATTTTGCGTTATCAAATTCCTTTGGCTTTGGAGGACATAATTCAACACTAGTATTTAAAAAATATTAGTTTAAACATGGGTAAATTTTCAGAGTTATATTACAGGAGGATGAGTATGGATAAGTTTAAAAACTTAATTGATGTAATAGAACATAGAATAAATGGTGATAAGGGGATCTTCTTTATTGATGATAAAGAAGATAAGTTTATTTCATATAACGAATTATATTATAAGGCTCTTAAAATTTTAAAAGAACTGCAAGCTAAAGGATTAAAAAAGGGCAGTGAGGTCATATTTCAAATAGAGAATAACGAGAATTTCTTAGTTTTATTTTGGGCATGTTTACTAGGTGGAATTATACCTGTTCCTGTTTCCATTGGTAACAATAAAGATCATAAATTAAAATTGTTTAAAATAATAGATACTTTAAACAATCCAAGCTTAATAACTGATATAAAGATATTGAATTCTTTAGAAAAATTCTCAACGGAGAATGGTTTACTTAGCTATGAAAATTTTCTTAAAACTAAGGTTATTATTTTAGATAACATATTAAATGCAACTGGTTCTTTTGGAAGTATTGAAATCCCAAAGGGAAATGATATTGCATATATACAATTTACTTCTGGAACTACTGGTGATCCAAAGGGAATTGTTTTAACCCATGAAAACTTATTATCAAATACTAATGCTATAGTTAGAGGAACAAAAGGATCTTCAGAGGATACTGCTTTATGTTGGATGCCACTAGCTCATGATATGGCCTTTATTGGGTTTCATTTATCCCCACTAGTTGCAAATGTAAATCAACATTTTATTCCAACCTCTCTATTTATAAGAAAACCTCATTTATGGTTAAAAAAAGCTAGCGAATATAAGGTATCAGTACTTGCATGTCCTAATTTTGGATACAAGTACTTCCTAGATCTTTTTAAACCTCAAGTTGCAGTGGATTGGGATCTTTCAAGTGTACGGGTTATTTTAAATGGGGCTGAATATATTTCTAGTGAACTATGTGATTTATTTCTTGAAAAAATGTCAAAGTATGGTCTTAATCGTAATGTAATGTTTGGAGTTTATGGGGCGGCTGAAGCATGTATTGCAATTACTTTTCCGCCTATAGGTGAAGGTTTAAGAAAAATAAATCTAGACCGAAATTATTTATCAATTAATGATGAAATCAGAGAAGTAAAAGAAGATGATAGAAATGCTATATCCTTTGTTAATGAGGGGTATCCAGTTAGTGAATGTCAGGTAAGGATTTGTAATGAGAACAACAGCATATTGGAAGAAAAGAGAGTTGGTTTCATACATATAAAAGGAAAGAATGTTACTGATAGATATCATAATAATAAAATAGAAACAGAGAAATATATTGCAAAGGACGGCTGGGTAAATACAAATGATTTAGGAGTTATGGTAGATGGAAGGTTGATTTTCATAGGAAGATTCAAAGATGCTATAATTTATAATGGTAAAATGTATCACCCTCACCATATTGAAACTATAGCCGAGGAAGCTCAAGGCATAGAGTTGGGACGGATAGCTGCATGTGGAGTGCCTAATAATGAATCAAATGAGCATGACATTATTGTTTGTTTATATTATAAAAAGAAAATTGAGGACTTTGCATCTATTTCAGAAAATTTAAAGAATTTAATTGAGAGTAGAATAGGCTTAAAAGTTAAGAAGGTTATTCCTATTAAAGATATGCCAAAAACTACTAGCGGAAAGATTCAACGATATAAGCTGATAGAAAAATATCTCAATGGTGAATATAATGATGTGTTAATAGAGCTGGAAAAATTTCAAATCCTTAATAACACATCTTTTATTAGTAATTTATAAATAGGTTTAAGCTTCTTCATAATATCTACATATTTTTAAGTTAGAATATAAATATAGATAGTTTGAGGAGGTGCTGTAATGATTGGTTTAACTTTAGCTCAATGCATTCATGCCTGTGGTGTTTACGGACAAACATTAGCAGATTGTATATCAATGATGTTACATATGTAAATAGAACTTTTCTAAATTATCATTAAAAGACTAGTGATTCAAACCAATCACTAGTCTTTTGATTTTTCTGTATTCAGCTTTTAGTTTGTCAATATCCAAATTAACGCTGGATCCCTTTCGTTCTACAATATTACTCATTAGATAAATAGTGGAATCGTAGGAATTATTTATATATTGAAAAGTACCATAATCAAATATATACTGTTAAAAAGTACTAGTGGGACTTTATGAAAAATACAAATCTACTTTTTCCTGCATTATCCTCAATATTATCTAAACAGAAAGGTATATTGTAAATCTGAAAGGAGAAATTTTGATGAGATTTTTTATAACGTCTAAGGATATAGGAATAGATTTAGGAACGTCGAATACTTTACTATATGTAAAAGGAAAAGGTATTTTATTAAGGGAGCCTTCGGTGGTAGCTGTAAATACTACAAATAGACAAGTCTTAGCCGTTGGTTTAGATGCTAAGAATATGATAGGCAGAACACCAGAAGGTATTGTCACTATTAGACCATTAAAGGATGGAGTAATTGCTAACTTTGACCTGACTGAACAAATGCTTAAAAAGTTTATTGAAAAGGTTATTGGTAAAGGTGCTTTCAAAAGTTCTAGAATCGCAATTTCCCACCCTTCAGGAGTTACTGATGTTGAAAAGAGAGCAATTAATGAGGCAATAAATCAAGTAGGAGCACGTAAGGTTATGCTGATTGAGGAACCTGTGGCTGCAGCTATAGGAGCAGGGCTACCTGTAAATGAGCCAATTGGTAGCATGATTATTGATATAGGTGGAGGTACTACCGAGGTAGCGGTTATTTCTCTTCAGGGAATTGTTACAAGCGAAACTTTAAGAGTTGCAGGAGATGAATTAGACGAGACAATTATTGACTATGTAAAAAGAGAGTTTAATGTGTTGATAGGAGAAAGAACAGCGGAAAATATTAAAATTGAGCTGGGTTCTGTCTATGCAGATGAGGATGAAGAAGAAAGAGATATGCAAATAAGAGGAAGAGATTTAGTCACTGGGCTTCCAAGGGTTATTACTATTACAGAGAGTCAAATACGAGAAGCTTTGAAAGAGCCAGTGGCTTTGATAATTGAAGCCATTAAAACTACTATTGAACAAACCCCACCAGAACTTGCAGCGGACATAATGGACAAAGGAATAACGCTTTCAGGTGGTGGAGCACTTCTAAAAGGTTTAGATAAACTTATATATAGTGAAATTCATATACCTACTTATATTGCAGAAGATCCTCTTGAGTGTGTTGTTCTTGGAGCAGGAAAGTGCCTAGACATGATAGATAAGATTTAAGATATAAGAGAATAATTAAGATATAAGAGGATAATAATATAGTTAATTTATGAAATAAGGAAGATTTGTATGGCAATGTTGGTAGTATTAAAAAATTAAGACATAATATAATTATAATGATAACATAAGGGCAGCTGCAGGTATATAGAAAGCCTATTTAGCTGCCTTTAATTATTAGGATTTTAATAAGAGTTTATTTGTGGCTCACAGGCAGAAAATACTACTGGTAACCATTTTTTTAGTCCAAATTAATATGACAGTATCCTCCTGGATTCTTCTTGAGATACTTTTGATGGTATTCCTCTGCGTCATAAAAACAGGAAAGTGGTTCTATTTCAGTTACTATTGGTTTTTTGTATTTTTTTTGTTCTTCATCTTTACTTTTTAATATTTCAGATAAATCATTCTTATCGGTATAGAATATACCTGTTCGATACTGATTACCTATATCATTGCCTTGTCTATTTAAAACTGTAGGGTCTATTATTTCCCAAAACTTATTTAATAGCTGCTCTAAGCTTATTAAATTTTCATCATATGTTACATAACAGGCCTCTGCATGGCCAGTATTTTTCCTACACACTTCTTCGTAACTAGGATTTTCTTTATAGCCGTTAGCATAGCCAACTTTTGTTTCTACTACTCCTTTAATTCTTGACATATATTCTTCTACACCCCAAAAACATCCACCAGCCAAAACTATTTTTTTCATAAAAAATCCACTCCTTTTGTAGGCAATTTATATAACAGTAATTTTTTGTTTTTAGATAATTATTATTATACTATATTATTTTAAGGCTTATGTATAGTAAAATTATATTCTTCTTTTTGTTTATTGCCTTTAAGGTATTGAAAGACCTATTGGCAACTTTTGCTGGGTTAACTGTTTACATTGTATATTTACAAGTAGGGCTTAAATGTAACACTAGTGTAGCCGATATTATCCGATTCTATGTTTATAACGAATTATAAAAATATGAATTGGTTAACCTAATGTGGGGTGAAATTTATGAAAAAACTAATTTCTTTATTTTTACTTGTAAGTATTGCTGCATTAGGATTTTCTGGCTGCAAAGCAGAAAAAATTAATAATAAAAATGTACTAAAAGTAGAAAATATAATAAGCTTGACTAAAACCGCAGACTTGAATGAAGTGGTAATACCAACTAAAATGAATCGGGAGCTTGCTGATGTTTATTATCCCATAGTAGGGGAATCTAAAAATCTTTCTCCAAGGGAAAGAGCTGCTATGGAAAAGTCTAGAAAAAGAGTAGTGGAACTAGCCAAAGCTAATAAGGGAACAATGTTTATTAATGGTCCAACAAACAAGAAGGTTGTAGCATTAACTTTTGATGATGGCCCGGATTCGAGAATCACGGGAGCTATGCTTGATGTTCTTAGAGATAATAATGTTAAAGGGTCCTTTTTCTTTGTGGGAAATAGACTAAAGAGTCATGCGGAGGTGGTTAAACGTGCTGATGAGGAAGGGAATCTTGTATTAATACACAGTTTTTCTCATGCTGAGCTCACTAAGCTTTCACCTGCTGAGGTTAACAAAGAGTTATCACAGACTAAGGAAATAATATTTTCCTTGATAGGCAAGAGCCCAGCTATTGTTCGTCCTCCTTACGGGGATATAAATCAGCCTACGGTGAATGAAATTGCTAAAAGCAACTATAAAATAGTTATGTGGTCAATAGATACTCTTGATTGGTCTCAGAGAGAAAAGGATAATATAGTCAGGAACGTAGTAGATAATGTACGACCTGGTGATATAATACTAATGCACTCAATAGAAAATAATAAAGCTTCTCTTGAGGCACTACCTGAAATCATTAAGAAGCTGAAGGATAAAGGATATGAGTTTTTGACACTGGATAAAATGCTTGGTATATCAGCTTATAGGTGATATAGGCTTCCACGGTGGAAACTTAACTTAAACGACTGAATATGTTGCCAAACTTCAGCACTTTAAAAACTTTTAATCAGTCTAAAGTTCGTGTTTTAAGCAGAGAGCCAAAATCTGTGATTTTGTTCGAATCGGTTAAGCAGACATACAAAATCTGTGATTTTGATATGGTCGCTTACTCTGTGAGTACTCATCTGACGTAAGGAAGAGGAGTTTTATATAATCTAAGAACCTTCGATAAACTTGCTTCCCTCAGACAATCTAAGGTTCTAAGATTTTATAAAACACTTACTAAGACTGATAAAAAAGTTTTTAAATGTGCTTCAGTTTTGTCAACATATTCCTACGTATAAGTTAAGTTTCCAGCTAGGAACCCTATAATGGTAAAAAAGCTTTAAGTACTTTTGGAAATGTTTAGATTATAATATTTGCACACCTTATAGAAAAAGAGTATAATATTGAAGTGACATAGTGATAAATACATATAAATGATTATTAGTAATTGTAATACCTTCCAGGTTGAGGGGGGTATTTTTGTTTATATACTTATGTTAAAATTTTTATTGAGGTAGAGACTATGATAAAGACTATAGAATACTCCGAAATTGATGAAAATAATTTAAAAGATAAATATGTCTTAATTGATGTAAGAAGTCCAGGAGAATTTTCAGAAGCAACTATCCCTGAAGCTGTCAATGTTCCTCTTTTTAGTGATGAACAAAGAAAAATTATAGGAACTGTTTATGTACAAGAAAGTGTTGAAAAGGCTAAAAAATTAGGAATTGAAGCAGCTTCAAAAAATCTGCCACAGATATATAGTGAAATTGATAAATTAAAGAACAATTATAATACTCTTATATTTTTTTGTGCTAGAGGGGGAATGAGAAGCAGTTCGTTAGTTTCTCTTCTAATGTCGTTAGGTATAAATGTTTTTAAAGTAAGAGGAGGGTACAAAGGATACAGAAACTATATAAATAAGGCACTTCCGGAAATTGTTAAAGATATAGAATTTGTAGTTATTCACGGAAATACTGGAGTAGGAAAAACAAGTATATTAAAAAGGTTAGCGGAGAAAGGTTTTGATACCTTGGATTTAGAAGGTTGTGCTAATCATAGAGGTTCTCTCCTTGGAGGAATTGGACTTGGCACGGAAAATAGTCAAAAGCAGTTTGAAAGTCTCGTGTATGAAAAGTTAAAAAAAAGAAAAAGTAATGTAGTTTTTGTAGAAGGAGAAAGTAAAAGAATAGGAAATATAATAATTCCTAAGTACATTTATACCTCTATGGAGAGAGGAAAGCATATAAATATATGGACAGACATCACTCTTAGGGTTAAAAATATAATGAAGGACTATGTAAAAGATAATAATATTGAGCTAATTGAAGCCTTAAAAAAGTTAGAAAAATATATAAGTAGTAAAAATATTAATAGATATATTAGTGAGATAGAAGCATATAATTATGAATTAGTAATTGGTGAATTAATGCTTAAATATTATGATCCCATGTATGAAAATAAAAAATACAATTATGAGTTCACTATAGAGAATTATGACATAGATCATACCTGTGATATAATAATAAGCTGGAAAAATAGCTTATAGTTCTATAGAATTCCATGTCTGAAATTTAACTTATACTACGGTATATATTACCATGTTTCGTCACGTTAAATATTTTTAATTAGTCTAAAGCTCAAATTTAAGCAGAGAGCCAAAATCTGTGATTTTGTGCGAATCGGTTAAGCAAACATACAAAATCTGTGATTTTGATATGGTCGCTTACTCTGTGAGCACTCCTCTGACCGAAGGAAGAGGAGTTTCATTATAAATTTAGAAGAACTTTGATAAACTCGTACCTCAGTTCGGACCAACTTATCAATTACCATTGATAAGTCGCTGGTTGAAAGCTATTTAGGCTTTCAACCATATCAAAAGTTCTAAGATTTTTTCTCAAATTTTCGCTAAGACTAATAAAAAAATATTTAAATGTGACTTCAACATTGGTAATATATACCTCTGCATAAGTTAAATTTAAGCTGTGGGTATCTATAGAAAAGATATTGTGTCGGATAAATACATATACTAAAATGAAGTCTTGCATATATTAATGTGCAAAAATTTGTATACATTCTACCTTGATTTTATATGTTTAACTCTCTTCTAGGTATCTTAAATTTTATGGATTTTTCTATTTCTTCTAAGGTTCTCTTATCTTTTGGATCTATAAATAGACATGTGTAGCCTTGTTCTCCGGCCCTTCCTGTTCTGCCAATACGGTGTATATATGACTCCACATTTTCTGGAATGTCATAGTTATATACATGACCAACTCCACTTACATCTAACCCTCTAGCTGCTACATCCGTAGCTATTAAATACTGAATATCTGCATTTCTAAAAGCTTTCATTATTCTTTCACGTTTTGATTGAATTATATCACTATGTAACTTTTCACAATTATATCCACGCTTATGCAGTGCCATTTCAAGATCATCTACTCTTCTCTTAGTTCTGCAAAATATCATAGCCATAAATGGGTTATCCTGATCTAAAACGTTGCATAAGGCATCTTGTTTTCTTCTGTCTGTAGTCTCTACCACCTGCTGTTTAATATTATTAAGTGTAACTTCTTCTTTTTTAACAGTAACCATTAGAGGGTCATTCATATATCTATAGGCTAATTTTTTAACTTCAGA
This sequence comes from Clostridium sp. DJ247, assembly GCF_014231265.1. Classification (NCBI taxonomy): domain Bacteria; kingdom Bacillati; phylum Bacillota; class Clostridia; order Eubacteriales; family Clostridiaceae; genus Clostridium; species Clostridium sp. DJ247. Next base: position 33,840 of record NZ_JABAIW010000051.1, read on the forward strand.
GTTCATAGTTGCAGAAAAACATAATGTCTGACGTTTTTTACAAGTTTCCTTTATAATAGCTTCAACATCATTTTTAAATCCCATTAATAGCATTTGATCTGCTTCATCTAATACTAATGTTTTTAATTTACTAAGATCTACTGTTTTTCTGTGGAGATGGTCTAGAAGTCTACCAGGAGTTGCAATAATTAGATGAATGTTTCCTTTTAGCTTTTTTAGTTGTGACCCTATATCTTTACCACCGTATGCCGCCAAAATATTTATATCTTTAGCTTCTTTAAGTTCAATAGCTCTCTCAGTTATTTGAATAGCAAGTTCTCTTGTAGGAGATACAATCAATGCTTGAATTGTATTTATTTTAGGTGATATATTTTCAAAAATAGGAATCAAAAAGGCAAATGTTTTTCCCGTACCAGTTTGTGCTTCTGCTATAACATCTCTTCCTTCTTTAATAAATCTAATACTGCTTTCTTGAATTGCTGTTGGTTTAGTAATACCTGTGTGCTTTAATACATTTATTATATTTTCACTAATTCCTAGTTCTTTAAAATCCATTTCTTCATACCTTTCATTACTAATTTGTATTTTTATTTAGTTAAGTCAATTGATGATATCATATTGTTACATTTAAAGATATAGATACCTATGCCCGAAATTTAACTTATACCACCGGATATATTACCATGGTTCGTCACGTTAGATATTTTTAATTAGTCTAAAGCTCAAATTTAAGTTGTGGGTATCTATAATACTAATAATGTTACTATACAATGTATTAACAGTAGTATTATATATTAGAGAGATAAATATTAGTATAGTTGATTCATTGAAAAAAGCTTAAAGTTTTAAATACCAATTTGTAAAGGACTATAAATATTATTATTTGTATATTTATAGAATTTAATTAACAATTACGAAATTATGTTAACTGAATTTAAAAGTAAACTAATATCAAAAAAAAGACAAAATGAAAACTACATTTTTATTAATGAGGGGGAGGTCTATTGTTCGGAATCCTTATAATCAACTACTTAACAACAAAATATTCATATATAAACTAAATCAGGCGTATCATTACATTAAATAATGAGTATAATAAAGAATACCTAAGCATTATTAGGTACACTTGTGATAAACGCATAGCTGGCTAATATTTTATATCTATGGGCATGATAAGATAACATTCGTCGCTGAGATAGGTGGCAAACACAAAAAGTTATTCAATACTATATAACATAATGTCGCGGGGTGGAGCAGTTGGTAGCTCGTTGGGCTCATAACCCAAAGGCCGTAGGTTCGAGTCCTGCCCCCGCAACCAAAAAAGATATTGACAACAGTTTATTTTGTATGATATTATGTACAAGCTGTTTAAGATATCACATAATAATGTATAGGATATTAGATAACTTGGTAATAAGTTACTAATTGACAGATTGAAGTAGCATGATAAGATATGATTCCAATCGTAAATCAGCGATAACTTAGAATAGTCAAGCTGGTAACAAATTACTAGTTGACGAGCTAAGATAAACATGATAAGATGTAAATCCAGTCGCAAGTGAGCGACAAGATCTTTGAAAATTAAACAGAGTGAGATAAGAAAACTTA